>QNAO01000099.1 GCA_003641785.1 Thermotogae bacterium | reverse complement strand
TCTGTTAACAGAGAGTTGAATTGATACATTGATTTGCCTTCCATCAGATGTCTTTACAAGGGCCTCAGCGTTAAACTGGAGTCTTTCCTCCTCACTGTAAACCTGTTTGTTTTCGTAAACAAATCCCCATCCCTGAGGCTGATTGCTTTCAACTGCGTGCTGGGAGGTATCTATTGTTTCTTGGGGCTCTGTCGAAATTTCTTTTTCCAAGAGAGCAAATTTGACCCTTTTTCCCGTGAGTCGCTCGAGGATGATCTGAGCGATCTTCAACTTCAACTTGTCTTTGTCGCTCAGCTTCGGAATTTTATCTTCAAGCTTCTCAACTTTCCAAGTCTCAGGTCTGTAGGTAACGCTCGTCTTAACGCGAGCGGAACGAGGGTTTATCCAGAAGCGCATTCTTTCTTTTTGATATGAAGTTTTTTTCAATTCATGAAAGCTTGAAAAGCCAACGGTTGCGCTTTCGATCCTCAATGCAAATCACCAGCCTCACAGAACTTATCGGCTGGCGTGAATCGCGCTTAAAATTTTAAAGCTGTGTTTAAGATTTTTGTTACCAACTCTTCATAACTCCAGTTAGCCGCTTTCGCCATCTTGGTGATGTCTGAGTACTCAGGCACGAGCAAAGGGAGTGAGTTCACTTCCAAAAAGAAGATCTCTTTTCCTCTAATACGAAGGTCCATACGTGCATAATTTCTAAGGTTCAAAGCCTTGAAAGCAGACAGTGCGTATCTCTTTATTTTATTCTCAAGATCGTGGGGTATCTGAGCGGGGCACACATAACGTGTTTGCTCTGAATAGTTGTGTTTAACCCTGTAGGAATAAAATCTTTCAAGACCCTCGGGAAGCGAGGAAAAATCGATCTCAAGTATGGGGAGAACGTTGTTGTCCACAATGCCAACACTGAACTCTCGACCATCTATGAATTCATCGATGAGCGCAGGTTGGCTAAATTCATTCCAGACACGCTTAACGGCTCTCATGAGAGAATCGTAGTCATGGACAACCGAGTCACGACTCAAGCCTTTGGCGCTTCCTTCTCTTGAAGGCTTTACTATTGCGGGATAGAAGTCAATCTCCGGGACTTTCTCGTTGGGTTTTGCGGTGATGAACTGCGGTGTTGGTATCCCGTGGTGTTTCAAAATGGTTTTTGTGACGCTCTTATCAATACAAAGGGCGTGTCCCAGTGGATCAGAGCCCGTGTAGGGAACGTTTAACAGTTCCAGTAGCGCCGGTACATGAACTTGCTTAGCCGAACTCGACAGATTGAAAACGACATCGTAGTGCTTCACTTTCAGCATGAAGCTTTCATCGAACGGTAGTGGATCCACCTGATGGGAACTCTTCAAAGCGCGTACAACCGCATCGATCATCTCTTTTCTTTCCTCATCTAAGGGAATGTCGTGAACAACAGCAACTTTCATTCTCTCCGACCTCCTCAACAAAGATGTTCAGTTAGCTGCCTCAATCTGTCTTGCTCAGAAATCACGTTGCCCTTGTCGTCTACACAACGGCAACATCCATCAACGACTGTCGTTTTCACAGCCCCTTTCGCCACAGAAAAGTTTTTCAGGGCTGGTGCATCCAGGATGCCGCTCTCAACGGCTTTGTAGAGGACGTCCTTTTCGAGCAGGTCATCGTCTTTGCCGTTTTTAAGATTCTTCACGGCTTCAACTATCATTAGCGCTTCGTCTTTTATTCTATTTTTTTGAGTGTTTATCCACGGATCCGTTGAAGGGTCAACGAATCCACGCATCGCCATGTTGACAGCTCTTCTTGACATTTTCACGCTTTCGATGATTTCTTTTGATGTTGCCCTTTCCATGGATTCACAGTACGCAACAACGTGGATTATATGCGGTTTTAGAAGCCAGCCGTAAAACATCGATGAACTGAGTTGTCCCATCGCAGAGTACGGGTCAGCGGGCATTGAAAGTAAACCTGTTCTTATCATTCTGTAAACACGAAAATCGCTGTTCTGAAGGGATTCGATCAGTTCTTTCTTTGCCAGCATTTTGGCTATATCTCCACGAGGTGAAAGACCTGAAGGTGTTTCCAGCATGAACTGCTGAACGTACTCCCTAACACCGAGTGCTTTTGCGATATAAGCAACTATATACGCTGTTGCTACTTCAAGGCTATCATGACATCTTCTCAGAGCCCACTGATGCGAATCGTTGATCTCAACAGGAACGTTGTTCTGAGCGTTCCACTGTATCGCTTTAATATTTTCCTCTATTGCTGCGAGCAGAGGCCTTTCAGATCTTCTATCCAACTTTGAATACCACCACAGCGGCACAGCGGCCCACGCGTTGTTGATTGTTTCTTTCAGAAGCTTTGAAAATTCGATCATATGAGATGTACCCGCGTAACACCTAACCAGTGGGTAATTACCTCGCCTTGAGGCTTTGTAAAGAAGCTCGAAATCCTCTTTTCTTCTCAGTGGAACACCGCCCGCTCCATCTTGGGAATGGTCCATGTTTTCAGGATCGAAAAAGTGTTGCTGACAGTTTTGATCCGGAGCTATGGATATGACATCCAACAGCTCTGATTCTGCCATTTTTTCTATCTCTCTTGCGGTTTTTTCAACGCTCTCAAGGCCTATGTGGTGTCTAACAAGTGGAAACGGTGATTTGAACTTTATTCTTTCACCGAGTGTTTGAGGAAACACCTGCTCCTTACGCTTTCCAACGCTTGTGCCTCTCAAGAACATGATTATGTCTTCAATTTCCTCTGAGCCGTCAAAGGTTTTGTTAATAAATTCAAATTTTTTGGCTTCATTAGCCGCTTCAAATGTTCCACCAAACACGTAGGTTCTGTTCAAAAGCTGTTTTTTCTTCAGGGTCTTTTCCAATTCGGTCAAAAGGTTGTGCAGTGGTTCAGCGCTTAATCTGTAGCTCAAAGCAACGAGTTCAGGATTTTCTTTTTCTATCGCTGCAACTACCTTATCAACGGGTATCGCCGCGCCGAGATAGATCACCTCAAACCCATTTTGCTTTGCAAGATCCAAGAAATTGAGCAATCCAACGGTGTGAACACAACTCCCGATTGAGGCTCCAAGAATCTTCATAAGCCTACCTCCATGATTTTTTTAATCTCTTCGGTGCTCTTGTTTTCAAGACCCAGTTTTTTCAAGGTTCTGCCGTTTTCAAAAAAGTCGATGTTCATCATCAGAGAGGCTATGTGCACCACTGAGTCTATGGTTCTGGTCTGAATGCCAGCTACTTTCCCGAAAGATGATATGGGAACCAGGCTCATCGGCACATCTTCCATGAGATATCTGTTTTCCAAACTCGGTGGAGCTTGTATCCCTCTGTAACCCTCGTTGTTGTGGATGGCATCGTAGAGACCCGTTCCACGTACATCGTAAGCATATCTTAGCCACTGGACTGATGTCATGGGCTCCATTCCAAAACTCCTGGCAACATTGCAGCGTTCCTCGTCGATTTTTTCCAAAATCTTCGCCACAGAAGGACTGATGCCTTCGAAGTAAAATTCAAATTTACCGAAGGTGGTTTCTATTCTCGCCGCGTTTAAGACGGTTGTTGCTGGGTGAAAAACAGCTCCTATATTATTGAAGCTGGTGTGCAGGGTGCTTGGAACGATTTCGAATTCAGGAAGAACTTCGTTTACGACTTTTTCAAGCTCTCTGTTCTTCGAAGCTGGCAATGCTGCGATAGGCACTGCGTTCTTAATTCTGAATATCTTGACAACACCTGGATTTGAAGCTCTCGATGCGAAAATGAATGTCTGGGCCTCGGCGACAATTATATCTTTCCCAACGCCGTTCTCTTCAAGCACTTTGCGAAACTCAAGGGCTCCCGCTGTTCTTCCAGGGTTGAGGATTATTATCTGTCCATCTTCGAGGAAAGGTGCTATTTTTTGAGCTACATCTCTGTGAGCGAATGCGGGTACTACCACCATTATGAGCCTTCTATCAGCTATGGCTTCTTCAAGGTTACTCGTCGCAAGGGTAATCTTTGTCGTGGCAGAGACTTCACCCTCAATCTTTATGGTCCTACTCTTTGAAATGGGTGCTATTCTCCACGCACTTCTGTTGTATAGAGAAACATCGAATCCCCTCCATGCCAAATAGCCAGCCAGTGCTTGTCCGCCATTCCCGGCTCCAATAACGCAAATTCGTGTCATGTTATTACCTCCCAGGAAGCGCTTTAAAGTGGTGTGAAGAAGAAGTTCATTAACGTTTTATTATAACACGCTTCCATCAGCCGTTTCTTTTCAGCAACCCCTTTTTCTTGGCGTATATCTCTGTTCTACGAAATGTCCACAGCCCAAGAGGTATGAAGAAGCCTCCCATCAAGAGTAGAGGATAACAAATAGGCCATAGGCTCTTCACCTCTAAACCTTCGAGAATAGCTCTTCGAATGCCTTTTAAAGCATAGGTTGCAGGTGAAAAACGGGCTACCATTTGCATCCATTTTGGTAGCACTTCTACCTCGTAGTAGACGCCCGAGAACATCAACAGTACCGCCTGAAAAATATGGACTACCTGAGTTCCCTTCTCTGGAGAAATCAGGGGAAGAACTGCCCCTACCATTCCAAGTCCCACGAAGGAAAGGCTTGATACTGCCAAGATAATCCCCGCAGATAGAAAGTTTGCCTTTGACAATTCGAGATTGAAGAAGAGAGATGCAACCAAAAGTATTACTCCACTCCTTATGATGCCATATATAATGCTGTACACACTCATGCTAACCAGATGAGTTATCCTGGAAATAGGCGCCATAAAGGTGTACTCGATAGTTTCTTCCCATCTCTCCCACGCGACTGTTTCTGCTGTGATCTCGAAGAGCAGAGATAAATAGCCCCAAAGAATGGAACCAATGAGCATGTATGTGACGATG
>QNAO01000098.1 GCA_003641785.1 Thermotogae bacterium | reverse complement strand
GAGAAATTCGCTCCTGCCAGAGATCTCATTGAGGCGGGAGCAAAAGTTGCGATAGCGTCGGATTTCAATCCAGGCTCTTCTGCCGTGGCAGATCCATATTTCGTGATGCATTTAGCCGCAAGGCACTTAAAAATGAGTCCCTATGAAATATTGACAGCATTTACACTAAATGCCGCCGCAGTTCTGGGAATCGCCGATACGTGTGGCACTGTTGAACCTGGCAAAAACGCTGACATGATATGTTTCGAAGATGCAGATCTTTTAACACTTCCATATATGATAGGGATTAAACCTGTTGAGGTTATAAAGAAGGGAAGAAGATTTGTCAATTGAAAGTGAGTATAGTTGTTCCAGGTCATTTGAAGAATTTCGTGAAAGATGGCGTTAAAGAATACGTCAAAAGAATGGGAAGGTTTTGTGAAATCAACCTTCATCAAGTCAAGAAAGGTGGCGATGTGAACACCATCGACAATTCTAAGATATTAAACCAGGAGGGTAAGAACATTTTAAGTCATGTTCACGACTCTGATTATGTTATTCTCCTTGATAGAAAAGGACGAGAATTTGGTTCTCGTGAGTTCGCCAGTTTTCTTGAAGAGCAATTCTTGACAAGGAGCCATCTTGTTTTTGTAATTGGTGGAGCCCTTGGAACAAGTGACACTGTAAGAAAGAGAGCCAACATTGTTATTTCACTTTCGAAGATGACTTTTACTCATCAGATGAGTGTTTTGATTCTCTTAGAACAGCTATTCAGAGCGTTCAAAATTATCAAGAATCAGAAATATCATTACTGATCACTGGAGGTGGAAGGTCAAAGTGGAAGACGCTTCAGGCGGTAGTACGGTTTCACTAATGTGGCAACTCGTTTTTCTGGCAATTCTCCTCGTTTTGTCTGGAATTTTCTCTGGTTCTGAAACTGCGTTATTATCCGTAGGTAAGTTGAAACTTCTTCCCAAAAGTAAGGAAAAATCTGGCGAAAACGGCAAAAATCAAATTCATACAGTCAACCGACTTTTAACGGCGACTCTTATCATGAACAATTTTGTGAACCTGTTAATTTCTTCTGTAGCCACGCTAGTTTTTTTAAGCGTTTTCCGGGGTTGGGATGAACAGGTTGTGGCTATCTTGGGAACATTTTTGATAACTCTCTTAGTTCTGGTATTTGGTGAAATTACCCCCAAAATATATGCAAGAGAATACCCAGAAAGGGTTTTTGATAGAACATCGCCTCTTCTCAGAGGATCTGCCACAATTCTGGCACCTGTGGTGAAAGCTCTTATGGCTATGAGCAACCTGGTAGTAAAGATTTTTGGAGGAGAAGCCATGAAAGAAACGCCATTTGTCACGACAGAAGATATTGTCTCGGTCATCGATGCTGGTAAGGAAGAGGGAATGATAGACTACCAGGAGAGTCTAATTGTCAAGAGAACCCTTAAAATGGGTGAAACAGACGTGAAAGAAATAATGACACCCCGAGTCGATGTGGTGGCGATTGAAGAGAATTTCTCCCTGAAGCAACTGACAGAACTTGTTGACGAAGAAGGATACTCCAGAATCCCGGTTTACAGAGAAGAAATAGACAACATAGTTGGTGTCTGTTACACAAAAGATGTAGTTGGTTTTATAGAAAACAACGATATAGATTCCCTGGCAACTGTAAAAGTCAGAGAATTGATGAGAGAACCCTTGTATGTTCCAGAGACAATGAAAGTGACTACTCTACTTAAGATTTTCAAAGAGAAGAAAGTACATATAGCGATAGTTGTAGATGAATTTGGAGGAACTGCGGGCATTGTCACGTTGGAAGACATTCTTGAGGAGATCCTTGGTGAAATAATGGATGAATACGACAAGGATGAAGTTATAGGTATTCGAAAAACAGGCGAGAACACCTACGTGATAGATGCGGCAGTGCCCATAAATGACATTGAGAGAGAGCTAAACTTAGAATTTCCTGAAACTGAACACGAGACACTTGGGGGATATTTGCTCGAGCTTTTTCAGAGAATTCCTTCCGTTGGAGAAGAGATCGAAATGGAAGATTATCGCTTTAGAATCATTGCGGCGATGAAAAACAAAATTGAAAGAGTCTTAATGACCATAAAGAGGAGAGATCATTTTGACAAATGAGGAGCTGATCAATATCGCGGTAAAGGCCATGAAACGAGCCTATGCACCTTACTCACAATTTAAAGTAGGTGCAGCCTTGCTAACAAAGTCAGGTAAGGTGTTTGAGGGATTTAACATCGAGAACAGTTCTTACGGACTTTCCATATGTGCTGAAAGGGTCGCTATTTTCAGCGCTGTAGTTGCTGGAGAGAGAAATTTTGAAAAGATAGCCATTGTAGCAGATACAGATAAGCTGGTTTCACCATGTGGTGCCTGCAGGCAAGTGATGAGTGAATTTGGTGATTTTCAGGTAATCATGACCAACACAAGCGGACAGCTTATTGTGAGAAATGTCAGTGAACTATTGCCCTTTGCATTCAAACTGAAAGGGTGAGCAATCTGCGCTCCGGATTTGTTACATTAGTAGGACGACCAAATGTTGGGAAATCAAGCCTTGTCAACGGGTTTTTTCAGAGGAAACTGCTGATAGTTTCGGAAAAACCACAGACAACGAGAAATAGAATTCGATGCATATATACGGACAACGACGCACAGATAGTGTTTTGCGACACGCCAGGAATACATGAGCCCAAACACAGACTCGGTGAGGTGATGCTGAAAGCGGCAATCCAAGCAGTGAAAGGCGTTGATCTTGTTTTGTTCGTTGTAGATGCCGCAAAGGGCTTTGGTAAACCAGAGATGCAGGTTGCTCAGATCTTGTCTGCTGCGAGGTGCAAGACATTTCTGGTGATAAATAAGATTGATCTCGTTGAAGAGCAAAGAAGAAGGTTGATCTTAGAGAAGGCTGGAAAAAGATGTGAATTTCAAAAGGCGTTCTTCACATGTGCTATCACCGGGCATGGTTTAAACACATTGCTTGAAGAAATAAAGGAAAACTTACCAGAAGGTCCTATGTTTTATCCCGAGAACATGTTAACAGACAGAGCCCTGAGTTTTCAAGTCAGCGAGATCGTTCGGGAAAAAATATTTCTGTTAACACAAGAAGAAGTTCCACACTGCACGGCAGTTATCGTTGATAGTATCCAGAAGCGTCCAAATGGCACACTTTATATACCGGCGACCATTTACGTGGAGAGAAGCTCTCAGAAGGGTATTGTTATAGGCAAGAATGGTTCCATGATAAAGCAGATCGGAACTTTGGCAAGGGCTGAAATAGAGGAGCTGCTCGACTGCAAGGTCTACCTGGATTTACACGTTAAGGTAAAAAAGAAGTGGCGAGAAAAAGATTTTATAATACTGAATGAAGTGGGAATGAGAGATGATTTGGATACTTAAGGAGGATTCATAAATGACGTACCCAAAGCTTGTGATCAACACCGATGCAATTCGTGACAATTCAAGACAGATAATCAAGCTCTGTTCCTCTTTCAATGTTCAGCTGGTGGGAGTTACGAAGGTAACACTTGGAAATCCCGTGATCTGCTCACTCATGAAAGAATCTGGGATTGGAGTTATTGGAGAATCACGAATTCAAAATATCCAAAGGCTCATCAAAAATGGTATTAATGGGCCATTTATGTTGCTGAGAATCCCTATGAAGAGTGAGCTGAGAGAAACTGTAAAACTGTGTGATTTTGTTCTTGTATCTGAACCACAAGTGGCGGAATGGATTGATGAGCTATCCCGAGAAATACAAAAGACCGTGACGCTTATTTACATGGTAGATGTTGGTGATCTTCGAGAAGGTGTGTGGTACGAAAGTGCTGTAGAAGAAATATCATCCGTAATGAAGTCTTTGAGGAAAAGTAGGATCGCGGGTATTGGAACGAATTTGGGGTGTTATGGTGGCATTCTTCCGGACAGGGAGAATATGCTAAGACTTATTGAAATAAAGGACCAGCTTGAGAGACGAACTCACGCTAAGATTGATATAGTTTCTGGAGGTAACACTTCAGCTTTGAAACTATTAGAGGATGGCTCGCTGCCTGAGGGGATCAATCAGTTTCGAGTTGGTGAAGCAATAATATTGGGTACAGATGTGACAAGAAATAGATCTATTCCCGGATTAAGACAGGATACAGTTCTTCTTGAAGCTGAGATAATAGAGATGAAGACAAAACCTTCTGTACCCGTGGGAACAATTGGCAGAGATGCCTTTGGGAGAGTACCCAGCTTCGAAGATATTGGATTGCGCAAGCGCGTTATACTTGCCCTTGGTGAACAAGACTGCGTTCCTGCGCATTTGAAACCTGTGGTAAAAGGAACAAGAGTGATGCATGGCTCAAGTGACCATGTTGTTGTTGATATAACAGAAGCAAACCAGAGTTTTGATATAGGAGACACGATGCGGTTTACTATGAGTTATGCTTCATTACTGCGTTCAATGACATCACCTCATGTTGAAAAAGTTTTTGTTTGAAGGAGGGTGAGCCTTGGAATTTTCAGAATCTGATAAGAAGAAGCTGTCAAAAAGGTACAAAGAAGGTTATGAGTTAGTAGAAATTGTGACAAAAAACAATCGCAGATACGCTGTAATGAGAAAGAACGAAGACTACATCGCAGTAAAACTTTCAAAATCCAGCACCGTCCAATGAGTATACTCCCCATACTTTTAGGATATCTGCTGGGCTCTTTCCTGCCTGCATATTTTCTGACAAAGCTCACGGTTGGTGTGGACATAAGAACAGTTGGCACAATGCACGCGGGAACAACAAATGTCAAGAGGATAGCAGGAACATGGCCAGCCGTTCTAACAGCGCTTTATGATACTACAAAGGGAATAATCGCTATGTATTTATCACTGAT
>QNAO01000097.1 GCA_003641785.1 Thermotogae bacterium | reverse complement strand
GGCATTCCAACCGTTGGGCTTCGGCCGATGATTGTGGCCTTCTTTCCCATAATCGACGTGGATCTTTCAAGAATTTCAATCACCGCTTGAGCGGTGCACGGAGAAAACTGTTCATGGCCGTAAATCAACATCCCGAGGTTGTTAGCATTTCTCCCTTCGATATCCTTGTTTGGATTAACGAGTTGCACAATCTCGAGTTCACTTTCTTTATCAGGCAAGGGATGGGAGACAAATATTCCGTGAACAGAAGAATCCTTCGAGCATCTTTTAAGGAGCGCTTTCAGTTCGTCGACATCCGTCGCGATGATCATTTCGTATTCTATTCCCAGTGAAGAGGCTTTCTTCTTTTGACTTTTCAGATAGGAAATGGTTCCACTATCCGGGGCAACAGCGAAACTCACAAGCTTCGCTTTGACTGAGGTTTTACTCAAGGTGTCCTTAGTGTTGGCATCAATTTCATTAGATATAGATTTGCAATCAATCAACAAGTTACCACCCCCTAATTAGAAAAGTCCCGAGATATTACCATTTTCATCAATATCAAGGTAAAGAGCATTTGCATTCTTACCCAAGCCAGGCATTCTCATAATGTTACCCGCTATGACCACCACGAAGCCTGCTCCCGCGGAGAGAGTGACATCTCTGACCGTGAATGTATGCCCTGTTGGAGCTCCAAGTTGTGTCGCATCGTCAGTAATTGAGTACTGAGTTTTGGCGACAATCACCGGAAGATTTCCAAAGCCCTCTTTTTCAAGATCAGAAAGAGCCCTTTCGGATGAATGTGTGTAAACAACATCTTTTGCCCTGTATATTTCCTTTGCAAGTGTTTGAATCTTTTCCTTCAGTGGAGATTCCCAAGAATACAAAGGCTTGAATCCGGTGCTGTTAGCCGTTTCGGAAACCTTTTTTGCAAGATCAATCGCACCTTCGCTACCCTTTTCAAAAGCCTCGTTGACTGAAGCGGGAACGCCCATTGCCTCCAATTTTCTCATAACGACTTCGATTTCTTTTGATGTGTCTGAGTGGAATCTATTCAATGCCACTACAACTGGTAGACCAAATTTTCTCATATTTTCAATATGGACTCTGAGATTTTCAAAGCCCTTTTCAACGGCTTCTACATCTTCGTTTTCTAAGTTCTTCAAACCAACGCCCCCGTGGTATTTCAATGCCCTCACTGTAGCCACTATCACGACACAGGAGGGTTTTAAACCAGAAAGAGGCGAAACAAAATCGAAGAATTTCTCAGCTCCAAGATCAGATCCAAATCCTGTTTCCGTAATAACGTAATCTGCCAATTTCAGGGCAAGTTTGGTTGCAATAACTGAATTCGTGCCGTGTGCTATATTGGCAAAAGGTCCGCCATGGACAAAAGCAGGGGTGTTTTCTATTGTTTGAACTAAATTAGGATCGATAGCATCTTTCAAAAGGACGGCGATAGAACCTTGAATGCCCAGGTCTGCCACACGGATTGGCTTTCTTTGTTTGGACCAGCCGATAACGATTTTCCCCACTCGCTTCTTCAGATCTGATATGTCATTAGCTACGCACAGGGTGGCCATGATTTCAGATGCAGCGGTGATTATGAATCCGTCTTGCCTTGGATATCCATTTGCGCGCCCACCAAGGCCCACGATGATCTCTCTCAAAGCACGGTCATTCATGTCCATCGTTCGTGGCCACGATATTCGTGTTTGATCTATGTTGAGTTTATTTCCGAATTTGATGTGGGCGTCTATCATTGCCGAAATCAAATTGTGAGCGCTTGTAACGGCGTGGATGTCTCCGGTGAAGTGTAAATTGATATCCTCCATTGGAAGAACCTGGGAATAACCACCACCAGCTGCGCCTCCTTTAATCCCTAGAACAGGGCCCAATGAGGGCTCTCGAAGTGTCACTATTGACTTGCGTCCAATTTTGTTCAAAGCCATCGATAATCCAATGCTTGTGGTAGTCTTACCTTCTCCCGCAGGAGTGGGTGTCATGGCTGTCACTATGATGAGATTCCCATTTTTTGTAGCAATCTCTTTCGAAAAACTGTGGGATACCTTCGCAACGTGTTTTCCAAAATTTCTGAGATACTTATTGGGAATGGAGATCTTCGAAGCTATTTCCTCTATTGGCTTCAAAGAAGCTTCCATGGCAATCTCAAGATCCGATTTCATAGAATCGCCCCTTTCATAAATAAAGTTTTTCCTCTGGAACAGTTGTTTTAGCTATCTTATCTAGAACGCCGTTCACAAATTTTCCACTGTTTTCCGTTCCATACCGTTTGGCTATTTCAACAGCCTCATCTATGGTTACTTCAATAGGTATATCCATTTCAAAAAGCAGTTCATAAGTCCCGAGCCGCAGGACATTTCTATCTACAGAGGCAAGACGGTCGATGCTCCAATTTTCTAAGTGCTGAGAAATAACTTGATCAATCAGTCGTGCGTTTCTTGAAACCCCCTGAATGTATCTCCGCGCGTCTCTACGAATAGATGCAGTCTTTTCGCTTCCCAAAACTTCGCTTAGAACATCCTGAATTTGCTCATTTCTGAACTCATTTTGAAAAAGCGTTTTGAAAACAAGTTCTCTCATTCGGCTCCGTCTTGTCACAAAATTGCCTCCCGATTAGTCTGGAAATTTTGGTTCTTCTTCATCGATATCTGATTCTTCAAGTTCTCCTGGTTCTTCAATATCTTCCACGACTACATTTACTGATTCGACTGTGAGTTCTGTCATCCGTTCAATATCTGATTTAACCTTCTCCATAATCTCACGGGCTAACTCTGGTATGGGCTTTCCAAGTGGGACGCTTATCTTCACACTCACGGTTACCGAATCAACAGGGTTTCTGTCAATGCTCAGGCTTTTTCTTATCTTCTTCTGCTTTTTGTCGTTTTTCTCTATTCCCAGAACTGAAAAGATGCTTCTTGCGGCTATTTCTTTCACAACGTTATCAGAAATCTCAACGCTTCCCATCTCATTTGCTGTCATAAATATCCCTCCTTTTTCCAAAATTTTTATGCACGTTCAACGTATTCCCCTGTCCTTGTATCAACTCTTATGTACTCATCTGGCTGAACAAAGTAGGGAACAGTTATCTTCAAGCCTGTCTCAAGTAATGCGGGCTTCCCTCCTCCAGAGACAGTGTCACCCTTAAAAGATGGTTCAGTCTTCACAACTTTGAGTGTTACAACGTTTGGTAGCTGAATACTAATAGGTTTATCCTCAAAAAACACGAGGTTCAGCTCCATGCTTTCTGTTAAGTACAATCGAGCGTCCCCGACTTCGTTTTCTGTGAGAGCATACTGTTCATAAGTATCGAGAACCATAAAATGATAATGATCCCCATCAGTGTACAAGTACTGTGCCGATCTGAATGATAAATCGGCCTCCTCAACCTTCTCACCACTGTTGAAATTCATGTCTCTTACTAATCCTGTCTTAAGATCTTTCAGTTTTGTTCTGATCAAACCGCTTCCCCTGGCGGTAAAATGCTTGTTGAAATCTACCACTCTGTATATCACGTTGTCAACAACGATGCACATGCCCTTTTTCAAATCTCCAACTTCTATCACAAGTCCACCTCCACTACAGCGATATAAGTTTCCTTGGGTAGTGCGTTAATACTTCCGCACCGTTATCTTTTAATACTACATCTTCTTCTATTCTAACCCCAAACTTCCCTGGCAAGTAAATGCCTGGTTCGATTGTAACGACAGCGTTATTACCGAGCGGTTTATCGTTTCTGGGATTGACACCAGGAGACTCATGGACTTCCAATCCCAAGCCATGGCCAAGACCGTGTCCAAACTCCTCTGAAAATCCCTTCTTGCTGATAATTTTCCTGGCAATCGAGTCTAAATCTGAACCTGTCATGGAAGCTCGAGCTTCGTTAAGGGCACTGGATTGCGCATCGTAAACTATTTGATAGATCTGCCTCAATTCGCCGGAGGGCTTTCCCAGGCAAACAGTTCTTGTAATATCTGCACAGTAGCCATTGACAACCGCTCCAAAGTCAATCAGAATCGGTTCGCTGTTACGTATCTTTCTGTTCGTGGGTTTTCCATGAACAATGGACGTCCTGGGACCTGAAGTTGCTATGGTTTCGAAAGCGATTCTTTCAGCCCCCATTTTTCTCATTCTGAACTCTAATTCCGATGCAATGTCGAGTTCTGTCATACCTTCTTTTATCTGTTTCAATGTCTCTGCGAGAGCCGCTTCACTTATGGAAATAGCTTTCTTGATAGATTCTATTTCCTTTTCATCTTTAACACTCCTCATTTCCCGAAGAATATCGTCTATTGGTACAAGTTGATCACATATTTTTTCCGAAAGAGTGAGAAATGTTTTGTGATTGATTCTCTCAAATTCAATACCCACTTTCTTGAAGGAAAAATCTGAAATAGCTCTTTTCAAAGTGTCAAAAATATCTCCTTTTTTGTGGGGAATAAGAGTGAAGTTGGTCTCTTTCTGAGCTTGTTCGAAGTAACGTGAATCTGTTATTATGTACTTCCTGTCAGGACTGATCAGCAGAATACTCGAAGAACCGCTAAAGCCAGAGAGATAGAAAGAGTTGGGTTTTGAAGAGTTTTCAAAGTTGATTATCATTGCCAGATCAATGTTTCTTTGATTGAGTTTCTGTAAGAATGTTTCTACTTTGCGCATTTTAAGAGCACCTCCCATTTAGAGATTCTACACCAAATGCCTTCTTCTCAGGTAGTACTTTGGTGTATGATATTCATTTGGTGATCATTTCATGGAAGAACACAGGGTACTTGATGTGATTAAGAGAATTTTGGAACATTTTCCAAGAAGATACGAAGAGCGCGATCCATTCAGAGTCCTGATATCAACGGTGTTGAGTCAGCGGACCCGAGATGAAAACACAG
>QNAO01000096.1 GCA_003641785.1 Thermotogae bacterium | reverse complement strand
TCCCAGCTTCTATATTGCTGGCTCCAGAAGACAGTGCCCCAAGCTTCGTTCAAAGACTCAAGCTTACCGTACTTTCTTTTCAGCCACCTTCTGAATTCCCTTGCGCAATCATCACAATAACAAACAGTAGAATTATGACATCCATATTCGTTGTCAATCTGCCACGCTATCACGGCGCTTGAGCTGCCATATCTTTCGGCGTATTTTTCGGTTATTCGTTTGGCGAACTTCCTGTAAATCTGAGAATTGAAACAATAATGCCTCCTGCTCCCAAAGTTTATTTTGTGGCCGAATTCGTCTTCTTGAAGAATTTCAGGGTGTAATTTTACAAGCCATGCGGGTGGGGTAGCTGTGGGTGTTCCTATTATTATTTCAATGCCTTTTTTTGAAAAAGTGTCAACAACTCTATCTAAAAGTGAGAAATCATATTCCCCTGGATTGGGTTCAACGACTGACCAGGCAAATTCACCAATCCTCACGACGTTGAATCCGAGGAACTTCATTATTTCCGCATCTTTTTCTATCCTTTCATATTTCCAATGTTCGGGATAATAACAAGCACCAAAGAGTTTTTTCACAACATCATCCTTTCACGCTGCCGAGTGTCAAACCCTCAATGAAATATCTCTGGAATAAGAGGAAAACAAATAAAGGTACCACTGCTGCGATTATTGCACCCGCTGCCATCGTGTTCCAACTTGTAACCCATTGTCCCTGTAAATTAACAAGGCCAAGGGTGATTGGCTTTATTTCATCACTTTGAATTAGAATCAGCGACCACAAATAGTCATTCCAGATCCAAGTGAATTCAAGAATTCCCAACGCCGCAAGTGCAGGCAAGACGAGCGGCATGACAATTCTGCGGTAAATTGTGAAGTGCCCCGCTCCATCTATCATAGCAGCATCAAAAATGCTCGAGGGTATTGTCTTCATAAAATTTCTTAAAAAGAAGGTGCAAAAACCGAGCTGGAAAGCAATGTGGAAAAGAATAACCCCAATAAACTTATCATAAATTCCAATAGATACGGAAAATCTATAGACCGGTATGAGAAGCATCTGGAAAGGAATCAACATGCCCCCAACAAAAATCATGAGGATGAATTTTGAAAGCTTGAATTTGTACCAGGAAAGTGCGTACGCACTCAAACTGGATAGAAATAGCGCTCCCAACACAGAAGGTATGGTAATGACAAAGGTATTCATAAAGTATCGGCCCATGTTTGCATCTTTCCACGCTGTGACGAAATTGCTGGGAAACCATTCCTTCGGAGGAGCCCACCATTTTCTTGTCGTCATCAATTCGTCCATGGATTTGAAAGACGTGAAAAAGGAGATCATGAAAGGGGCTATCCACAATGCCACGATAGCGGTGGCCAATATATAAAAAACTATTTTTTTCACCTTCACAGGGCTTCCTCCTTTTTCAACACGTTTCGCATGTAGAAAACGATGAATCCAAGAGTTATGAGAAACTGAACAGTGGCAATTGCAGACCCGTACCCCATGCGATAATTGTTGAACGCCATTATGTACATATAGTTAGCCATCACACTCGAAGAGTAAAAAGGGCCTCCTCTTGTCAGCACATAGACGATATCAAAAGCCCTCAGAGAATCAATTACGCTCACTGTAACCGCTACGACAGTTGCTGGCCTTAGCATGGGTAAGATGATATGAATAAATCTCTTCCACCCATTAGCTCCATCTACCCAGGCAGCTTCAACGAGTTCTTTTGGAACCTGTTTTAAACCGGCTAGATACAGCACCATCGCATAAGAAATTTGCCTCCATGAAGCTGCCATGATGAGCGAGTAGGTTACGATATTCGGATCACTCAACCAGCCCACGGATTTTAAGCCAAAAATACCCAAAAAGCTGTTCAGTGCTCCGCAGCGTGGTTCCAATATCCACGACCAGATCTGTCCTATCACTACAAAGGAAAGTGTCATTGGAAGGTACATTAATGTTTTGTAAACCTTCGAGCCCTTGAATTTTTGATCAAGCAGCATCGCAATTAGTAAACCCAGAGGCACCGAAATTCCCGCAAAACCAATCAACCACTTTATATTATTCCACAGCGATATTTTGAAATACGGATCCTGGAAAAGAAGCTTGAAATTGTCCCAACCTATAAAAGAAAGCTCAGGTGAAACGCCATCCCAATCTGTGAAACTCAAATACAAAGTCTGGATTATTGGGAATATCACCCAGATGCTGTACATAAGCAAAGGTAAGGCTAAAAAAGCGTAGGGAACCCATTTTTGGGATTTCATCTATTTAACTACCTCCTGGAGAAAATGAAGAAAAGGGCCCAAAAAGGGCCCTTGGAAATCACTTGAAAATCCTCTGTCTTTCGATTTCGAGGTTGTTGAGAATGAGGTCAATCCTTTCGGGATAGACCATGAATTCAACAAAACCATTCATACCGGCTGTGGCCATTTCAGGATTGGTATCTCTGTCATAGAACTGCATTACACCATTAGAAGCGAGAATCATCTCTAATCCTTTCTGGGCATGAGCATCAGGAGCTGGAACGTCTTTATTCGCAGCAAGTCTTCCAAGGTTTGAAGCAAAATATTCTTGAGCTTCTTTTGAGGCGATGAATTCTAAGAAGATTTTAGCTGCTTTCTTGTTCTGAGCTTTCGCTGGGATCATGAATCCATCAATCGGCGTGTCTTCGTAAAGACCTATTTCTCCGTTTATCACCGGGAACCTGAAGAAATCGAGATCATCTTTCACACTTTCAGGTGCCACATCTTTAATGAATTGTCCCATGAGGTACATCGCCGCATCGCCTGTGAATAGATAGTTAGCTGCATCTTGCCAGCTGTAAGATGTGTGGTTATTGATAAAGTAACCAGCATCAACGAGCTGTTGCCAGTATTCAAAAACCTTTTTTATTCCTTTGTCAGTGTATTCTATTTCGCCATTTGTGAGTTTCAGGTGATATTCCAACCCGTTCACCCTCATGTTAAGGTAATCGAACCAACCGGCAGCAGTCCAGAGGTATTTTGTCCCAATGGTTATAGGGATATATCCCGCTTCTTTTAACTTCTCACAGGTGTTGAGGAACTGATACCAATTAATTGGGATTGTCAATCCGAGTTTTTCAAATATGGATTTTCTGTAATACACACCCCACCAGTACCACGATTGTGGAACAAAATAGATACGATCTCCGTAAGCGCAAGCGCTTTTAAATGCTCCTGGGAAATACGCCTCGAAGCCGCCTTTAAAGATGTCATCAATGGGTTCAAGCAAGCCTTTGCTGGCAAAATACCTCATTCTTTCGCCAGCAAACCATGTTACGACATCAGGTGCACTCGAAGAATTCAGCCAGGTTCTAAGAAGCGTCTTAAAGTCTTCATGTGCAAAGGTGTTCACAGTAACTTCAATGTCAGGATGATCTGCTTCAAATTGTTCCACTAACTCCGCAAATACCTTTTTGGGTGCCGGATCTGACATATACGAGTTAATTACGAGTTTCTGTGTTCCCAAAAGTGAAACAGCAATGGAAATAGCCAGAAGCACAAACAGTACTTTCTTCACGCTACCCACCTCCTATGCGCTTTTGCGCAAAATAAGTTCGGGAACAAATTTGATTTTCTCCACAACATCACTTAGAGCCAATGAAAAAGCGGTATTTACCATTCTTGTTTTATCTATACGAACCGTAGTCAAAGCACTTAATTCCGCAAAAAACACGTCATCATAGCCAACGACAGCAACATCTTCTCCTGGAATCGCACCTTTTTCCCTAAGTGCCTTTATCACGCCCAAAGCCATTATGTCGTTATAGCAAAAGAATGCTTCAGGCAACTTGTCAAGTTTGATAACCGCTTTGTAAGCGCTCTGCCAGTTTACAGGCAAGTGTAAAATTCTATTCGGATCTTTTCCAAAACCCTGAATAAAACCTTCTGTCCTTCCACGAGTGGTGAACTTTCTGGGATTTCCCATGACTAAAATCGCTTTCTCGATCCCTCTACTGGCGAGATAAGCTCCAACCTTTTTAGCACCCGTTATCTCGTCAATCCAGACTTCCGAAAAATGCCCTTCAGGACAGTGAACGCCAAATGAGACTATATTTATGCCGTTTTTTTTATACGCCTCAAGATGTTCAACATTATATCCTTCAGGGGCGATGATAATAGAATCCACACCGCTGTTATAAAGAGCTTCAAGTGCCCTTTGTTCTTGCTTCAACTTTCTCTCGGTATCTGTCACAATGACTGTCATACCCACTTTTTCAGCAAGGTCTTCAATGTCGCCAACCATCTCAGCATAAAAGGGGTTTCGAATATCTGAAACTACCACGCCGATCCTACACGTTTTTCCAACTCTAAGGGAACGTGCATCAGAATGAGGCTTGTATCCGAGCTCTTCTATCGCTTTTGTTATTCTTGCTTTTGTCTCCTCGCTTACACCGGGTTTGTTATTAACCACCCTTGAAACAGTCATAGGCGAAGTTCCGGCTTTTCGGGCTACATCTTTCAACGTAGGTCGTTTCATTGTCCACCTCCGTTAACGTTAACAACTTAATTATAATGCGTGCTTTAGCATTTTTAAAATCCCGAGTCTACCGTTTATTCACATTCACATCCGCCGTAGTGCGATTATCCTTAAATAGATAGTTTTTTTGAAGGTAACTATAAAATTAAAAAAAATAATTAAATCCAGGGGCATCACAAATGGCAAAGGAGGGTGTCACGAAAAAAAGTGGGCCTCCCATATTTCAATGGTAGCAGCATTGAAATATCCCAAAACAAGAAAGGAGGTTAATGCTGTTAAAGGAATTCCCATAGCAGTCAGTCCACTCACAACGATGATGTCATTACCATAGATTTTTTTGAAATAGTTGAACTCTTTTTTGATGATTCTCCTTATAACCTCACCT
>QNAO01000095.1 GCA_003641785.1 Thermotogae bacterium | reverse complement strand
TAATGATAGCACAGTGCCACTACACACCTTTATAAAGCAATTTTGAAAGATACTTAAGGCAGATGGCGAAATCATCATGGGTGAACTTTCTGCGTAGAACCATATCTTCTCCCATGAAATGGCCAATTCCCATTAAAAACAGAGCAAGATGTTCAACGTTGAAAGGTCGGAACATATTCGATGAAATGGCCTCTCTCAAGGGTTTTAAATAGCTATCAAGAATACGCTGGTAGTAATCCTGTGATATCGTCGGGTAGAAAAATTCTGTTTCTCTAACAATATGATACATTTTTGGATGTAACATGAAGAATTTTACAAAGGCGTTGTAACCTGCAATTTCTGCATCCCGACGATCTTGAAACTTTCTGATAGCACTGAGAAGTGTTATCCGTAAAGCTCTGTTGGTAGTCGTAACCAATTCCTCTAAAATCTGCTTCTTTCCATCGAAATATATGTAAAATGTTCCTTTTGCGACCCCCGCACCTCGGGCGATATCCAAAATCATCGTGTGTCTGTAACCCTTGCTTCCAAAAAGTTTCTCGGCTGATTGGAGGAGTCGCATTCTGGTCGAACTGACTTCGATTCGGAGCGGTTCGACATTCATCTTGAGTACTTCAGGATTCATTTCGTACTCATCTGGATCGATTCCTCTTAGGGCAAAGTCAATGAGTTCCGCTGTTAGTTTTTCTGAAATTGTGTAGTCTCCACTGATTGATTTGAAGATCGAAACAAAGCGTACTGGTCCTGTCAAAAACCAGCGTATAGCCGCGCTCTTCAGTCGGTTTGAGACACCCTGTGATTTCTCAATTAACTCAGTAAAAAGCTTCTCAATTCGTTTAAACATAGATCTATCTATGTAGACTCCTTCGTGAAGTACCCTGTGAAATAGAGGCTGAGATATGTAGAAATCAAGGTAGGAACGAACGAACTTCTCAACAAATTTCTCCCGTGCTGAAAAGGGAATATCAGACATTCCCGCTTTAAAAGCATCAAAAGCTCTTTCAAGTATGGTTTTATATATAACATCTTTTCCACCAAAGTACTGGTAAAACGTAGCGGTTTTTACCAGTGATTTTTTCGCTATCATTGAAACAGACACGTTGTGGTAACCTTTCTCAGAAAAAAGGCTTAAAGCGCTTTCGATAAGCTTTTCATATGTTCTTTTCCCATCTGATCTAACAGGATTCCTACGCGTGATTTCTCGACTCACCACTGTTCTTCTCCTCATTTGGCCGTTAGGAGACCCTCAAACCTTTGTAGAAACTCATCATAACCGGATGGTGTTTTTAACACCTCTCGATTACCATGTCTCCAGAGGAAATATAAGAAGCTCGCAATTTTTTCATATCTGATTTTGTACACCACGGAATTGATAACTCCATCCACTCCTTGATCGTATTTCTTCGCTATACCCTCTAAGAGCTCAGAAGGTGTGTATGGTCTCAACCTTTGAAAATCAAAGAATTTTGCAAGTGTTTCTAATATTCTGAGACATATAGCAGATGATTCATTTTCAACAGAAAGAGTTTCCAAACGGAGCTTTGGAAGAATTTCATGTGTGTACTGATACTCAGCAGAAGCGTTCACCGACAGGTTCACGCCGAGGATGTCAGCGGCTATCTTTCTTTGATTGCTACTCAGAGTCATAAAAAGTTTGCCCAAGATATCTTCGGGATGGTAACAGTAATACGTTTTTCCATGTAAAACGCCATATGCAGCCATCGTATCAAGATAACCCTCCAGAAGATACTTTCGCGAAACCTCAGGATCAAAGGTCAGTAAACCGCCAAAATGCTCTCGAGGTCTTATGTAAACAACGTCAAGATCGCTGAAGGTAGATATGTACGTTAGTATATCTCTCAATGTGCGTGTTCCGATATCCACAACAACAGCTTTCTTAAAACCCCTAAGCTGAGCCATTTTCAGTGGGATATTGCTGTATACACCCCCATCTATGAACAATTCTCCTCGGATCTCTTCTCTCGTGAAAGCCGGGAAATTGGCACTTGCAAGAATATAGTCGGCAAGCATTCCCTGCGGTATATCCTCTATAAAGAGCATCATTGGCTCCATTCGGCTCATACTATAGGCCATCAGTCCGTAATCAATTTTCGAAGAACGCACAGCATCTTCCGGAATGAATTTTTTCAGCAGATCTCTGAGAGGTGTTACGTCGATACCACCTTTGCCAAAAAAATCGTTCAGAATGCCTCGAAGTTCCAACAAAGAGATGTCAAAAGACTTTCCTCTTAGAAGCTTTTCCATTCCCGGTGAGATTCTCATAACATCTTCAAAAGTAACATTTAGCCAAGCATCTCTTGCTTTTTCAAACTCACCTAAAACAACCGCCGCTCCGTTTATTGCTCCAACAGATGTACCATACACCCCACCAATCTCAAAGCCTAAATCTGTAAGGGCACGCCAAGCTCCTATTTCGTAGGCTCCTTTGCCTCCACCTCCAGATAAAACCAGCGCTATACTCGATAAAGCGACAGCTACAGTTTTCATAGTTCAATCCTCCCAGTTTGTATGGTTCAGTGTGACAAATACCCATAGAAAGTCAGCTTTTCAACTCCATTATATATTCAGTGGATAGATTTCTCACATCACATACGTTCTTCTCTAATTCGAGAACAAACTAACATTTGACAGTTCTGTAAAATCAATGTTATCATAACATATGACCCACCTATCAATATTATAGTTGGGTCACCACAGTGGAATTAAGAAATGAGTGATTTCATGAAATGGCGAACCATTTACGAAACCAAGCTGAAAAGCATTGAAGAAATCTTGGATCTTATCACCCCAAATGCCACCGTAGCGGTGGGAATGACTCCAATGGAACCAAAATTATTCCTGCAAAACCTCCATAGGGCTGACAAAGCCAACAACGTTACAGTTTTTACTTGTCTAAACACAGGAAATTATGATTTTTATTTGAGTTCTGATTATGAAGATAAATTCATGAACGCCTCCTGGTATTTCGGCGCTTCAAACAGAGAAGCAATCAAGAATGGGTTGAAGACCGTTAGCTATGTCCCTAACAACCTTCATCAGGCTGGAACAAATTTGATTGAAGACAGGCAAATTGATCTTTTTGTGGGTGTAGCTTCACCGATGGATAAGAATGGCTTTTTTACTCTCTCGGCTTCGGTGGTTTATGAAAAGGATGTATGTGATGCCGCAAAGCGTGTTGTTCTTGAAGTTAATCCAAATGCTCCTCGAACGCATGGTGACACACAGACCCATGTTTCGGAGGTTGACTACATTGTTGAAGTAGATTACCCACTGCCAGAGACGACTACCATTATCCCTTCCGAAGAAGAAGCTCTCATTGCCGAAAACATATCACAGCTAATCAGCGATGGTTCTACAATCCAACTGGGCATAGGTGGCATCCCAAATGCTGTGGCGAGTCTCTTAACAAACAAAAAGCACCTCGGTGTCCACACAGAGATGTTGACCGAATCGATGATAGATTTGTTCGAACAGGGAATAATAACAAACAAGAAAAAGAGCCTCTGGCCTGGTAAGTTTGTCTGCGCTTTTGCATTCGGCACAAAAAGAGTGTACTCCTTCGTAGACGATAACCCTTCGGTGTTTTTTCTGCGGGGAAAATACGTTAACGATCCATATGTGATTGCTCAAAACAACAAGATGATTAGTATCAACACCGCACTGATGGTTGATTTGACGGGGAACGTCTGTTCAGAAGCTCTTGGAACCACGCATTACAGTGGAACCGGCGGTCAACTGGACACCCATCGCGGAGCAGTGAAAAGCAAAGGAGGTAAGGGAATAATAGCGCTTCGATCAACGGCCAAGCACGGTTCGATTTCCACAATCGTACCAGTACTGCCTACCGGCGCTCCCGTAACTATTCCGCGTCAGGATGTTGATTTTATCATCACAGAAAGAGGCATAGCGCACCTTCGCGGTAAAACTGTTCGTGAACGAGCACAGGAATTGATAAGCATAGCGCACCCTGATCACAAGGATCGGCTTTTGAAAGAAGCCCAGAAGATGGGCATTTTTTGATTCGAGTAAAATAGATTTGAATACTTCAGTAAATGGAGGGCTGAATATGAGACTGAAAGACAAAGTGTGTATCATCACTGGAGCAGCAAGTGGTATAGGGAAAGCGGCATCTGTCAAGTTTTGCTCACAGGGAGCTGTAGTCATCGCGTGCGACGTGTCTCGTGACTCACTTGAGCAGCTGCGCGAAGAAACGCACAGCTTACCCGGAAAGCTTATTCCAAAGGTGTTAGATGTAACAAGAAGAGATGATGTTTTCAGGGTTGTTCAAGATGTTGCCACAGAGTACGGCAGAATCGATGTTTTGGTTAACAATGCGGGGATAACAAGAGACGCTCTGCTGTTAAAAATGACAGAGGAACAATGGGACGCTGTGATTAACGTGAATCTCAAAGGAGTCTTTAACATGACACAAGCGGTGGCTCCCTACATGGTGAAGGCAAAAAAGGGTTCGATAATCAACACCTCCTCCGTTGTTGGAATTTATGGAAACATAGGTCAAACCAACTACGCTGCCACAAAGGGTGGGGTAATCGCGATGACCAAAACATGGGCGAAGGAGTTAGCCAGAAAAGGAGCTCAAATAAGGGTTAACGCGGTAGCTCCGGGTTTTATTAAAACTCCAATGACAGAGAACCTTCCCGAAAAGGTCATCGAATACGTCAAGAGTAAGACGCCTCTCGCCAGAATGGGCGAAGCAGAAGAAGTTGCAAATGTCTACTTATTCCTTGCCTGTGATGAATCTTCTTATATCACAGGACAGGTGATTGGTGTAGATGGGGGATTGCAAATTTGAAAGGGGGTATCTTAAATGAAGAAGATTTTCGTAATAGCAATTCTCATAGTAGCACTCTTTGCATTTTCAGAAAACG
>QNAO01000094.1 GCA_003641785.1 Thermotogae bacterium | reverse complement strand
TCATGTTCATGGAAACTTGCACCATTCCCTTGTCTGACAGCTCTACACCGATCGCTTTAACATACCTGAATCCACCACTGCTATGTCTGACAGCTTTGGCTATCTTCTTTGCTATGCTGAGATCCGTTGTGTTGAGGTTTACGTTGTATGCTATCAGGAATTCTCTCGCACCAACAGCCACAACACCGGCTGTGGGATGAACCTTGGCGGGACCAAAATCCGGTGCCCATCTTGGATCCTTTATTTTTTCGAAAAATCCTTCGAATTCTCCCTTCCTTATATTGGAAAGGCTCTCTCGCTCTGGAAAAGTGGCAGATTTCTCATACAAATACACGGGAATTTTCAGCTCGTCGGCTATTCTCTTACCAAGCTGTTTTGAAAGATCAACACACTCTTGCATATCAGTGTTCAAAATGGGTACTAAAGGAATAACATCAGTCGCCCCCATTCGAGGGTGTTCACCCTTATGATTTCCTAAATTGATAAGCTCTGAAGCGGTTTTAGTCATTTTGAAAAGCGCTTCAAACACTCCTTTAGGCTCGCCTACGAGTGTCACCACTGACCTGTTGTGACTCGCGTCCATTGACCAATCTAAAACCCAGACCCCTTTAGTGTGTTTAGCCTGATCAACAATGCGCTCCACAACTTCTTGTCTTCGTCCCTCACTGAAATTTGGTACTGACTCAATTATTTTCACTCGATCACCTCCACGTGCTCTGTTCTGAGTACATTATATAGCAAACCCGAAAAATCACATGACGTCGAGGGTAAAGTCCTTTTTGAAAAACCGAAGTCGTGACTTCGTCGAATTGTTCTTCTACTTGAGTGTACATTGCTGTTATATTAATGTTATAATGCAGAGGTAGAGTGACTACGCGTTTTTCAGTGAAGGCGCTTATCAGTGTTTTTAGCGCGTTTTCAGAACATTGCAAGTATCATTACACAATCTTGAAGGAGGATATGTATGTCAACTAAGGGTGTATTTCGTTGCGAAAAGATAACAAAGAACAACCCTGTTTTTTCTCGATTCAGGGCAACCATTGAGACAGCGTTCTACCGAAACAACGTTGTAAAGGTGAAGTCGAGACGAGAAGCTTACAAACTCGCTCTTTCTTGCCCGGGAACAATAGTCACTGATCTGGAGGTGTATCAACCTGAGAAAATTGGTCTTGATCCGAATTCTAAGGTGCTCTTATTCAACGATGGCGAGGTTGTTGGAAGATATGCCCCAGCAAGAAGGATTGTGGGAGAGCCAGGGGTAAACCCGGAAGAATATGCTGGTAAGTTGAGAGAGGCTGTCTATAACACAAGGTTTAGAACAATGTACCATGCTGAAGCAATAATTGGTTTGAATGAGGATTTCTGCGTCAAAGCCCATCTCTTAGTACCGGAAGGATTTGAAAACACTCTCTACAACTGGCTTTTGAACTTTCAGCCACTTGACAGTTGCTTTGAAGAGCTTTACAAAAACTCACGAGTTTTTGAAAATGAGGGTGATATCTTCGTTTTTTCTGACCCTTATTGGAAACATGTAGATCATCCCTATGGACTGACGTTTTTCGATCCGGAACACAACGTCGCTGCCATCTTGGGGATGAGGTATTTCGGTGAATTCAAAAAGGGTACGCTAACCCTCGCCTGGGGATGTGCGAGCAGGAATGGGTATGTCTCGTGCCACGGTGGTCAAAAACGCTACAATTTGCCTCAAAACAAGAGTTTTGTTGTTGGTGTGTTCGGCCTATCTGGTTCTGGAAAATCCACTCTCACTCACGCAAAGCACGATGGGAAGTTCGACGTGACTGTTCTACACGATGACGCATTTATAATCTCACTCAAGGATGGCTCTTCAATAGCATTGGAGCCTTCGTACTTCGACAAAATGGCAGATTATCCATTGCAGTGCCCTGATAACAAATATTTGCTGACAGTTCAAAACCTCGGAGCTACCCTGGACAACACTGGAAGGGTAGTGATCGTACCTGAAGATATAAGAAATGGAAATGGGCGAGCCATAAAATCTAACCTATGGTCACCTAACAGAGAAAACAAGTTTTCTGAACCAATCAACGCGATAATTTGGCTTATGAAAGATCCGTCTTTGCCACCTGTACTGAGAATAGATGATTCCTCATTGGCCTCGACATTTGGAGCAACACTTGCTACAAAGAGAACATCTGCCGAACGCTTGAGTCCCGAAGCTGATCCAGAGGCCCTTGTTTTTGAACCGTATGCCAACCCTTTCAGAACATATCCACTTTCGCACGATTACTGGGGATTCAAGAATTTATTTGAAAAAAGGAACGTTGCTTGCTATATTTTCAACACAGGACATTTCTTGAGTAAAAAGGTACCAAAAGAGATGACTTTGAGCATATTGGAGAAAATAGTAACTAACTCTATCAGTTTCAAGAAATGGGGTGATTTTGAGGGAATTAGCATAATGGAAATCAAGGGATTCACTCCAGATTTAAAGGATGATTCATATATCGGCTTGTTAAAAAGACAACTTCACTCGAGGTTGGAATTTATACAACACCTTGAAACAAAAAAGGGAGGGTATGACAAGCTACCATCAGAGGCCTACGATTCAGTACAGCGGGTTTATACGCAATTAAGACGTTTGACAGCACTTTAAATTAAAAATATTAGAGAGCTACGAAACATACCCTAATCTTTGCGAGATATTTTTTACGGCTTGGATGAGAAAAGCCTTATATCTTTGTACTTTATTTGGTGTCATTCTCACGGCAGGGCCAGAAATGCTCACAGATGCGATGACCCTGCCGCTTCTATCGAAAACTGGAGCGCCTATACAACAAATACCTTCTTCATGTTCTTGCCGATCATACGACAAGCCTTCTTGCCTTATTTTCTTGAGTTCTTTCCTTAACAATTCTTTGCTAGTAATAGTTCTTTTAGTGAAAGCTCGAAGAGAAAGCCTCGAGATAATCTCGTCTTGTTCATTCTCAGGCAGAAAAGCCAAGATGGCTTTCCCGATAGCCGTACAATAAAGTGGAGCTCGTTTCCCTATCCACACTTTCAGTCGTAGAGAATGAGTACTTTCAAGACCTTCGATAGATATAACTTCGATTTCCTCTAAAATACCGAGGTGAATCGATTCTTTCGTTTGCTGTTGAAGCCAATCTAAGTAAGGGAATGCGACATCTCTCAATTCCATTGATGCCAGGTAGACACTTCCCATTTCGAACAGTTTCACACCAATTTTGTATCGCATTGTTTTTGTGTCTTTAGTCAAGATGTTGTACCTAACCATAGCTTCTGCGATGCGGTGAACAGTTGGTTTGGGCAGGCCAGTTTCTCGCACGATTTCACCAAGGCTTAACTCAGGCTTCTCGGCAGTGAAGCATTCTAAGATAGTTATGAAGCGTTGTAGTGATTGCAAGAGTACCACCTCGTCATATCATCCTTTGTAACCGAATAATTTTGGTATGAAGAGAACAAAATCGGGCCAGTATGTAATCATTAGAAGTGCAAGCACCTCAAGAGGTATCCAGTATTTTAGCATTTCCTTGAAAACCTTTCCTACAGGTGTTCCACTGATAGCACTGGTAATATATCCTGTTTGTCCATAAGGGGGTGTGTCGAGGGCCATCATAAGGTTCACTGTTGTTACAATACCGAAGTGAACAAGATCAATACCCGCAGCCTGTACTAAAGGTAGCAGCATTGGAATTACCACAAGTTGGATCACGGAAACATCTATGAACATTCCGAGAATAAAGTAAAGAATGTTTGCACTCAAAAGCAGAAGCCATTTGCTGTTAAGCAATCCCCACTTCATGAACGTTGAGGTCAGTAATGCGGGTACTTGCTCTCTCGACATCACGTAACTCACAACAAACGCAGCAGCGATCATGAAGCTTATATACCCAATATTCACTACAGTCTTGATGAGTATTTTGTAAAGCTTCTTAGGTCCAAGAGTCTTGTATATGAAAAAACTCACGACCATGACATATCCTACCACAACGGCAGCGGCTTCCGTAGGTGTAAACACTCCTCCATATATTCCTAAGAGAAGAATCACCGGAGCAAGAAGTCCAGGAAACGACTTCACAAATGCTATTGAGAGCGTTCTAAAGGGAACTTTTACTCCCTTTGGATACTTTCTTTTCCTTGAAAGATAAAAAACCATGAGCATCTCAAGTGTCCCAAGAAAGAGACCTGGCAAAAAACCCGCTAAAAATAGGTATCCGAGCGAAGCTCCTGTTAGCATGGCATATATGACCATGGGTATACTTGGAGGAATTATGGGAGATATCGTTGCAGATGCGCATGTAACTGCACACGCAAACGGGCCATCGTAACCATCATCGAGCATTGCTTTGATTTCGATATTTCCAATACCTGCAACATCTGCTATCTCTGAACCACTGATACCTGCAAATATTATGCTCGTAACTATGTTTGCATACCCCAGACCACCTCTCACCGGGCCCATCGCTTTTTTCACAAAGTCAAAAATTTTGTTGGTGATTTCCGAATCATTCATGATATTGGAAGCCAAGATGAACAAAGGTACAGCCAGCAGGACATCTTTTGCCTGTAACTGTATTGCCATGATATCGGTAAGTGTTGAAAGGTTTATTCCGCTGAAGATAAAGTACGCGATTCCCCCCATTATCATGCCAAAGGCTATGGGGTATCCAAGTACAAAAACGGCGCCAAATATGGTAAGGAACAAGATTATTCCCACGGCTTTTCCTCCATTTTGCCGGGCTCCCCGGTTATGAGTTCCTTCAATTCTTTATATATCCAAATTGAATTGTGAAGAACAATTAGCAGAATGAAGATAGGAAAGCACAAAAGCAAGTAAGTCCACGGTATTCTGAGTACATCAGATTTCAAATATTTGTACCAACCGAAATTCTCCAAGACCGGAAAGAATGTGATCAACATGCCAATGTTAAAGGCTACGTTCATGACAAGATCAATT
>QNAO01000093.1 GCA_003641785.1 Thermotogae bacterium | reverse complement strand
TCCATCCGTGTTCTTGCCCTTGAGTGCGACGAAAACAGTTCTTTGAGTTACATCTTTTGAATTAATGGAGAACCTCATATCTTTGAAGATATCAATCATTTCTTCATTTCCTTGGCATATTCTTGATACACTATATTGCGTATTATCTCTGAATCTTTAAATGGTATTTTCTTTTCTTTACTGAAAATCTGGTACTCTTCGTGTCCTCTTCCTGCCACAAGAACCATATCTCCCCTGTTGGCTAGGGTTAAAGCTGTCTCTATTGCCTCATATCTATCTCTCAAGACGAGGTAGGGCGTGCCTGGTATTACGCCGCTCTCCACCTGAGAAAGGATTTCGTCTACATCTTCTCCCCTTGGATCATCTGTGGTGATTATCACGACATCAGATAATTTCGAAGCAACTTCAGCCATCAACGGCCGTTTGCCTTTGTCGGCCATACCGCCTGCGCCAAATACTGTTATCAATCTTCCTGTTGTCAAATGCTTTGCGGTAACAAGTGTCTTTTCAAGGGCGTCGGGAGTGTGTGCGAAGTCGACGACCACGTCGAAGCCCATCAAAGATGCTTCTTTTACGTATTCAAAACGCCCCTCAACACCATCAAAACTTCTAAGAGCTTCAATTATATCACGCGGACTATAGCCCATTTCGGCAAGAGAGGCTATTACTAATGCAGCGTTGTACGCATTGTGAATTCCCGGAAGAGGTATGCATGCCTGAAAAGTGCCCTGTGGGGTTTTTATTGTGAAGTCCGTGCGAACTTTGTCCACATCTACATCTTCAATTCTGTAATGGCATTTTCTTGAAGTTCCGTAGACTATCTTGTTGACCCTTTTCTGAAGAAGATGTTCAAATTCATCGCTTATCACGGCTATTCCGTTATCTTTAAGGAGATCGAAGATGTGCAATTTGATTCGAGAATATTCTTCAAAACAGGAATGAAAGTCCAGGTGATCTCTTGTGATATTTGTCAGTGCAGCTATGTCGAACCTCACACCCTCGACTCTGTTCATAGCAAGTGAATGCGACGACACTTCCATAGTGAAGTATTCACCACAGTTTTGTTTTGTTTTCTGCATAGCTGACATTATTTCGATTGCACCAGGAGTGGTATTGTCGTGATGAAATCTGCTGACGCCAAGTATTTCGTAGAAAACCGTTCCAAGCAGGCTGCCAGTGCTTCCAAACTTGCCCAAAATGTGGTGAAAAAGATGTGAACAAGTAGTCTTACCGTTTGTTCCTGTTACTCCTATAACCGTGAGATCTTCACTTGGATTTTGAAAGAAATTCTTAGCAATCAAAGCTTCTGCGAGGCGGCTATCACTCACCACTACCATTGGGGCATCGATTTGTAGAAATCTTTCTGTTATGAGTAAAACTGCACCCTTCTTCACAATTTCAGGAGCTATCTCGTGGGAATCAAACTGAGAGCCCTTTCGGCAGAAAAACAAATAACCTGGTTTAACGTCGTTGGACTTATCAGTTATGCCAGTTATGCGCAAATTACTTTGGGAGTCGAGGTGAGCGTCTATCACTATATCACTGATGCATTTTAGTATGTCGCTGACGTACAGGTTGATCACCTCTCAAAATAGAATTTTAACACTGAAAACGTGTCTTGACAAGAAAGCTGTGTGATGTTAAACTAAAATTAGCAGTCTTAGATCGAGAGTGATAATTCATGGATAGGAAATCAAGAATAAATGAGCGCCAAAGGAAAGTGCTTTACTGTGCGGTTCGTGAGTACATAATTTCGAAAAAACCTGTGAGCTCGGGACGGATTTTGTCCGCCAGTAATGTTCGGTGCAGTGGGGCAACGATACGAAACGATATGCGAAAGCTGGAGTATCTTGGCTATATGTTTCAGCCCCACACGTCTGCTGGGCGCATACCGACTGACAAAGGCTTCAGGTTCTATGTGGAAGAGACCCTCAAGATAATGAGTGAATGCCAGGGTAGATCCTCTGGTATTTACAGCAGGTATCCAATGGCGCACGGAGATATGGAAAGAATTTTTGAAGGAGCTGTAAGAGCTCTCACAAGAATGGTTAAGGGAGCAGTTGTTCTTGAAAAACCTTCCATCGAAAAACTGAGAATTGTGAGAATAGTCGTCACTCCCATAACAAAGAACTACTATGTGTTTTCCGTGATAACAGAGCTGGGGCTTGCCAAATTCATACCTTTTAAGACATTTTCAAGAATAGACCATCAAAAACTTGAGAACGCGATGAATGAGCTTCTGAGTGGCTTCGATCTTGCTTCTGTTGAGAACAGGACGCTGAGTGATAACTGGGAGCAAGAGTTGCTGGAAATGTCAGAAATGCTTGTAGAATCTTTGCGGGACGATTACCGCAACAACTTGCTGAAGTCTGGAATAGATGTTTTAATGAATGAGGCTGACGATCACCAAATAAAGGAGCTGAGAAGAGTTTCTCAGTTAATATCAGATGATGCAGGGTTGTTTGATTTCATGGAAAAGATTGAGACAACTCCTGCCATATTTATAGGATCGGAGCACGAGATAGATGGACTTGAGAATTTCTCCATTTTTGTAGACTCGTATTGCAAGCAGGGGGCAGTGATGGGAAGGATTTTGATAGTTACTCCAAAAGTTGTTAGATACGAGGAGGTTTTCAATGCACTGAGGTACATGACCAGCAGACTGACTGAGTATTTCACTATCGCAACCAGAGAGGAGGTTCGGCAGTGATGGAAAAAAGCAAAAAGGAAGTCGAGAAAGAAACATCTATCAATAAAGAAACTCCTGAAAATTTTGAGAAAATGATTGAAGAGCTTAAAAAAGAGCGAGATGAGTTAATGAAATATTCTCGTGAGTTAAAAGCGATGTATGAGAACTACAAACAGGAGAGTATTAAACAGAGAGAAAGACTACTCAAAAACGCAAATGAATACTTGATATCCAGGCTTATCCCTGTTCTTGATGATATGGAGAGGGCTTTTAACCACGTGGAAGAAACCCACTCTTACAAACATTTCTATAAGGGTATGAAAATGATCTATAGTTCACTGTGGAAAGTACTCAATGATGAGGGACTTGCTCGAATAGACGTTGGAAAGACGTTTGATCCATTCGAGCATGAGGCTGTTGAGAAAGTAGAGTCAAGTGAACATGAGGAGTACAGTGTCATTGACATCGTTGAGAATGGTTATAAGTATCACAACAAGGTTATCAAACCTGCAAAAGTTAAAGTGGCGATAAAGCCAAGAGGTGAAGGACGTGCCAAGACAGAGTAAGGATTACTATGCGATACTGGGCCTTTCGAGAGGAGCTTCTCAAGAAGACATAAAAAAGGCCTACAAAAAGCTGATAAAACAGTGGCATCCTGATCTCAACTCCGATAGGAAGAAAGAAGCAGAGCAGAAGTTTAAGGAGATTCAGGAAGCCTATGAGGTGCTCAGCGATCCACAGAAGCGAGCCATGTACGATCGCTTTGGCTATGTGGGAGAAGCGGAATACTCTCAGACAGCTTCTGGAAATGCTTTTGAAGATATATTCAGAGATTTCGAAGGTTTCTTTGGAAGAGATGTTTTTGACATATTCTTTGGGGAAAGAGGGGGTAGAGAACGTAGTACAGCATCTTCAAGATCTGGAGAAGATATCAGCATAACAGTTGATATAGATTTTCGAGATTCACTTCTCGGAACACAGGTGCCTGTTGAGTACGAGAGGTATGAAACGTGTGAGCACTGTGGGGGAAGTGGCTCAGAACCCGGAAGTGGTTACAAAACATGTCCAAGATGCCACGGCACCGGTACAATACGCGAAGAAAGACGTAGTTTCTTTGGGGTATTCGTCAGTACAAGAACATGTGAAACCTGTGGTGGAACTGGTAGAGTTGTGGGTGAAAGATGTCGCGTGTGTGGCGGTTCAGGTCGCATTAGAAAAAGGCATAAAACTGTTGTGAACATACCCCCAGGAGTTGAAAATGGCGAGAAACTACGTATTAGAGGTGAAGGCAATGCAGGGTATGCCGGTGGGCGCGCTGGTGATCTTTACGTTGTTATCAGGGTCAGAGCCAGCAACAAGTTCAAACGCAAGGGTGAAGACGTTTATACAGATGTAACGATTGATTATGTTCAGGCTGTGTTAGGAGCAACTATCCAAATAGAGCTTCCAACTGGCGGTTCTACGATGCTTCGAATCCCTCCGGGAACACGGCCGGGGACAACATTTCGACTCAAGGGAGAAGGCGCTCGATCCATAAGGGGCGGGAAACGCGGAGATTTGTATGTAATCGTGAACGTGACCCTGTCAAAACCCAAGTCTAGAAAGGAAGAAGAGCTTCTTAAGGAGCTGGCAAAAATACGCGGTATCGAAAGATAACAAAATAAACCATATATGAGGCATCAGACATGATAACAGGTAATTAATGATTACTTACTTCCTCTCTTTCCTTCTTACAACAATTTACATCTTATCAGAACAATGGTATAATGAAATGTAAATATTTTTTTTATCTGGGAGGGAATCCCCATGACAAGAGAGCAGATACTGCTTTTCCTTGAGTCGAATCCAACCATTCAACTACTCAAATCCACCGCGAAAAGACTCAGTTTAAGGGTAAAGAAAAGAATGAAAAAAAATGAAGTGATTAAACTCTTACTCGAGTATGCGAATAATTTACAAAAAGCTCAGATATCAAGCTCACAGAGTGAGATCGCGTCTACTGCCGCAGAAGCCGCTACGACTCAAAACCAGCGACTGCCGGAATCATATTACAAAGATAAGCTCGTGCTGATGCCTGTCAATCCCAACTGGGTTCACGCTTACTGGGACTTTTCTGAAGCTACGCTACAGGCTTTGGAAAAACGAAAGGTTGTTATCAGAATTCACGATGTTACCTATATCATCTTCGATGGCCGAAATTCTCATAGGGCTTTTGAAATCTACATTGATCCTAGATGGAAAAAGTACTATTTCAATGTTCCCAGTGCCAACGCGGACTAC
>QNAO01000092.1 GCA_003641785.1 Thermotogae bacterium | reverse complement strand
ATCGATCAAACTGAGCGCGGCTTCCTTTTCAGTAGCTGGATCGTACCATGAGTTCGTCCATACTACCCTCACCTTTGCCTCTGGATTCATCATCCTTACCCCAAGAGCAAAGGCGTTAGTTATCCTGATAACCTCGGGTATCGGTATCGGAGCCACGTATCCTATGATGTTAGTTTTCGTCATCATCCCCGCAACCAGACCCGAAAGGAAACTTGGCTGATATATTCTTCCAAAATATGCCGTCATGTTCTTATAAGTCTTGTAGCCGGAACAGTGAAAAAAGTGAACATCTGGATACTCCTGAGCAGCTTCATACGTCGGATCCATGTACCCAAAACTCGTCGCAAATATGACTTTGTATCCCCTCTTAATATAACTGCGTATCGTCTGCAATGCCTCCATTCCCTCTGGAACACTCTCAGCATATGCCGTCTCAATCTGATCACCAAACACTTTCTCAATGTATAACCTTCCTTGATCGTGTGCGTACGTCCAGCCTGCATCTCCCGCTGGCCCTATGTAGATAAACGCTACCTTCAGTGGCGCCGCTAAAACAAATACACCCAGCAATATCAGTACCAAACACGTAAGCCTCTTCATCTAAAACCCCTCCTTGACTCTCAACGCTTTTAACACCTTTTCTGGTGTGAAGGGAAGATCATGCAATCTGATTCCCACAGCGTTGTAAACAGCGTTGGAAATCGCCGCGGGTGGTGTATCAATACCTATTTCTGCAACACTCTTGGCTCCATACGGTCCCGTAGGCTCATAGCTTTCAACAAAGTGGACTTCAATGTCTCCGATGTCAAGACGCGACGGAATTCGATAATTCATCATGGAATTTGTCATCAATCGTCCCTTAGAATCGTACTTAACTTCTTCATAAAGAGCCATTCCAATTCCTTGGACTAATGCCCCTTCGACTTGCACCCTGGCAAGATTTGGATTGATAGGAACCCCACAATCGACGACAGCTACGTATCTGACTGGAGTTATTTTTCCTGTTTCTGTGTCCAGTTCTATTTCACAGAAAGCAGACATATAAGGTGGGGGAGCTTCATCTCCAACGAAAGACGCGGTGGAGCACAACTGGGTTTGATTTTCACTGTAGTAGAGTTTTGTTGCAAACTCTGAAAGCGGAAGGCGTTGCTCGGGCCCAATAATTTCCTCTCCGTTGAACACAACTTCTTCTTCGCTGCAGTTAAATAATTTCGACCCGTGCTGTACTATCAGGTGTTTCATTTTCTCCGCTGCCCTCTTAACCGCGTTTCCTGACACATAGGTTGTACTCGACGCATACGCCCCAGTATCAAAAGGTGTCAGATCCGTATCCGAAGAATATGGAACAACTTTCTTCACGGGCACATTCAAGGTTTCTGCCGCTATTTGTGCCAAGATCGTGTCGCTTCCAGTGCCGAGATCAGTGGCTCCAACAAGCAGGTTGAAGGAACCATCGTCGTTTAGCTTCAATATTGCAGAACCCATATCTATCTTTGCAATACCTGATCCTTGCATTGCTATAGCCATGCCCACTCCTCTCACCTTTGTTCCTGACTCGGGACGTTTCGAAAATTTTTCAGACCAACCAAAGATACGCTTTCCCAACTCAACGCATTGCTCCAACTTACAGCTCTTTATAGTCATTTCTGCCCCTTCTCTTCCTTCTCCCATTATTTTGAAAATCGGAGAAGTTTCTCCTTCTCGTATCATGTTGAGCTGTCTCAGCTTAACCGGATCTAAGCCAAGCTTACTCGCCAGAATATCCATGGCTGATTCCAGGGCAAAATTTCCCTGAACAGCTCCATATCCCCTGTAGGCGCCAGCCGGCGTGTGGTTCGTGTAAACAACTTTGCCCTTGAACCTGACTGCGTTCACTCTGTTGTAAAGAGGTAAGTTCTTAGATCCGGCTACCATCAAAGTTGTGAGGGCGTGTTCGCCGTAAGCCCCGGTATCAGAAAGGATTTCCATATCTATTGCTTTCAAAACGCCTTTCTCATCTGAACCAAGGGTAACGTCTATTCTCATGGGATGCCGTGTGTAGCTTGATTCAAAGACTTCCTTACGTGAATAGATGATCTTTGAAGGTTTCCCGGTTTTGAGGGTAACAGCCGCAGCGTAGATCTCACCGTGAACAGCTTGCTTTCCGCCAAAGCCTCCTCCAATTCTGGGCTTAACCACCCTTATGTTCCTCAGTGGTATATCCAAAACTCTGGACAAAATTCTTCTAATATGAAATGGAACCTGAGAGGAGGTAACTACGACGAGCCTCCCCTGATAATCTATGTATGAAAAAGCAGCATGAGGTTCCATCATAACGTGAGCTTGCGCTTGGGTATAAACCCTGTGTTTGACAACATGAGCACATTTCTTTAGCTCTTCTTCAATGTTTCCAATATCCATTTCATAAGCAGAGCACACGTTATTTTGCTGATTTTCCACCCCAGAAATCCCATCTTCCGGATGAATAGGTGGGCTTTTTTCACTGAATTCGAAATCAAGGACGGGGTTTAGAACTTCGTAATCAACTTCAATCAACTTCAGAGCCTTCTCGGCTGTTTGTTCGTCTTTTGCGGCTACAACAGCCACTTCGTCTCCAACGTATCGAACATAACTGTCTAAAGCGAACTTGTCATAAGGTGATGGTTCGGGATAGCCCTGTCCGGCACGTGTAAAAGGTATTCTTGGAAAATCCTCATGGGTGAGAACACACTCAACACCTTCCAACGATCTGGCTTCAGATGTGTCTATTTTTCGTACTCGTGCAAAGGCATAAGGGCTGCGAAGTAGCTTCACAATCAAGGAATTCCGGGGAGCAAGGTCATCTGTATAGGCGGGTTTACCACTCAGAATTCCATAGCCATCTACTTTCTTTATGGAACGTTTGACATATTTCACTCGCCCACCTCCATGAATTCCTTAATAGCTCGAAGCTGTGAATGATACCCAGTACATCTGCACAGATTTCCCACCAGGTATTTCTGAATTTCTTGAAGAGATTTGATATTCCTCTTTTTCAAACTGTAGACGGTTAACAGAAGAGAAGGACCACAATAGCCACATTGGTCTGCCCCTTCTAATAGTAGATTCTTTCTAATCTCTTCAAAATCTTTGTCTTTTTCCAACCCTTCGACTGTTGTTATACTGTGTCCTTGAGCTTGAACAGCGAGCGAACAACAGGAAAGAATCGGTTTTGAATCCATCAAAACCGTGCAAACTCCACACGAAGCGGTATCACATCCCTTTCTCACACTGTACAAACCCAACATCCGCAGAGCTTCCAAAAGGGTTGTGGAAGGTTCAACCTCAAGATTCTCTTTTCTCCCATTTACCGTGAGTGTTATTTTCATAATTCACAGCACCTCACTTAGGGCTCTTTTGAACAGTACTCCACACACGTGTCTTCTGTATTCAGACGAAGCTCTCAGGTCATCTGCAAATGGGATCTCTCTTATAAGTGAGTCGCAAACAGTTTTAAGATCTCTGCATCCTTCTGAAAGAAGCTTAGGTGTATCTTTTGCCAAAAGAGCACATCCTGGTCTTGAACCAACAGCGATTCTGAATTCATCATCACACCTCGCAACAGCCAGAGACAAAACGGGAAAATCAAAGTGAGTTCGCTTGAAAACTTGAAACGAAACTTTTAAATCGTTCTCAGTAATCACAATTTCTTTGAGAATATCTCGAAGAGGCGGCATTTTCAGGAAATCCTTTATTGATATCACGCCAGTGTTGTGGAAAACAACATCCACATCTAACACCGCTAAAAGAGTTAAGAATTCGGAAAAACCAAGTCGTGAGTACACCGTGCCACCAACAGTCGCCGCGTTTCTCAGTTGATACGACCAGATATCGGAAACAACCTTCTTCACCAATCCGTTGAAAGCGTTCTTGAAAATATCCGATTCTTCAACATCTGAAAGAGTGCTCATAGCTCCTATGCGTATTTTCCCATCTTTCTGTGATATGTATTTCAGAGAAGTCTCTTGAAGATCTATAAGAAGCTGTATTGTTCTTTTTGAAAGATAAAGATATGTGCCTCCTCCAAGAATTTGCGAATTTGTATTGGACACAAAAAGATCGTGGGCTTCACCAATACTTTTGGGTCTCACATAGTCAACTGCCTTGAACATCGTTCTCACCACCCAATTCGAAGTATGCCTTGATAAGTAGATTACGCACCAGCTTTCGTCTGTAATCAGCAGTTGCTCTGACATCTGATATCGGAGAAACAGCATTCGAGTATTCCTGCGCTATTTCTTTGAAAACAGGGAGTTCAAAACGAGAACCTATTATCTTCTTCTCTAACTCTGTACTTCTGAAAACATTAGGGCAAACAGAGCCAAAAGCAATCCTGATGTCCTTCACCATACAACGCTCGAGTTTCAATAAGATTCCCGCGCTGACTGTAGCAATGTTCATCGAGTTACGTTTTCCAACCTTTTCGAAGAAGCACAAGTAGTTATTCATCACGGGAAACTGTAGTTCATAAGCAACTTCATAAGGTTCGAGGGCAATATTACCCGGTCCTTTGATAAATTCCTCAACTTTGACCACTCTTTCTGTGGGCAGCAGTCTAATGGACGCATCATAGAGATAACAAGAAAGCAGAAAATCGCCAGCAGGAGAAGCGTTACACACATTTCCCAGTGGTGTTCCGCGATTTCTGATTTGAGTTGAGCCAATGGTAGGAATTATCTTTTGAAGAATTGGAAACTCGTGAAGATCAAAACTCAGCATATCTGAGTAAGTCGTGTTCATTCTTATCAAAAGTATTCCATCATTTTTGACAATTTTCTCAGTGCGGATCTCCTTTGTATCAATCAATGCTGTGGGACTGAGCGATCCCGAACGAATTTTAACCTGAACATCTGTACCCCCACTAAATAAAGTCCCTCTTACTTCTCTCCTTATTCTGAAGAGTTCCTCAAGGGTATGTGGTCTGAAAACATTCAAAACTCATTCACCTCTGTACTTTT
>QNAO01000091.1 GCA_003641785.1 Thermotogae bacterium | reverse complement strand
TTTGGTGGACTTCTTTTGTCAGCGAGAATGTATTCGGGAGATCCATATGCGGGCACATCTTTCACGCTGAGTTCAATTTCAGCGGCGCTTATAGGTGGTGTCTCATTTGCTGGTGGCAGAGGAAATATTGCGGGCACTATGGCCGGAATAATCATTATCTCAATGCTCTCCATGCTTCTCAACCTCTTTGGTGTCTCACCATTCTACCAAAACATAATGGAAGGCAGTATTCTTATTGTTGCTGTAATGATTAGCGTTGCACAGCAGACATCTTCAGGGAGGAAGAGTGTGTGAAGCGTCAATTCTATATGATGGGTTTGGTAACAATTGCGTTGCTGATCTGTGCACTCTTCTTATCACCAGGACTTTTAGCTCCAAAGCATTTGCTCGAAATTGTGAGACAAGCGACACCTCTTGCAATAGCGACACTGGGACAATCTGTTGTTATGCTAACAGGTGGAGCGGATTTGTCGATTGGATCCGTAATAACGTTCACCAATATTTTTGCAGCAGACCTAATGGCACGCAGCAATTCACCAGTTGTTGAAGCTGGTGTTATAGTGCTTTTGCTTTGCGCTGGCTTTGCTATTGGGAGTGTAAATGGTTCTTTGATTCACTTCACAAAAATGCCACCCTTTGTAATGACGCTTGGAATGTCTTCAATAGTCACGGGCGCATATTTGATATACAGCAAGGGAGCGCCCAAAGGAAGGGTGTCGGAGTTTCTCCGCTTTGTTGGTTCTGGTAGATTGGGTATCTTGCCAGCATCTGTGATAGTTCTGGTCTTGGTGAATATTATGATGTATTTTCTGATCCACAAAAGTACCTTTGGCTATAAAGTTTACTATGTTGGAAGCAACCCAACGGCTTCAATCTTTTCGGGAGTGAAGACTTCGAGAATAATCATTCAGTCTTATGGACTTTCTTCAATGCTCGCGGTTGTCAGTGGTCTCATCTTGTCTGGGTATATAGGAATAGGAAGCTTCAAAGTTGGAGGAGACCCCTATGTTCTGAACACTATGGCTGCAGCAGTTATTGGAGGAACGACTTTCGATGGAGGTACAGGAAACATGGTAGGCCCTGTTTTTGGCGCGGTGATTTTTACATTCTTGAGTGCGCTACTGGTTACTTTGGGCCTCGGTGAACCCTTCAAATACATAGTGAAGGGACTGATTATTATTGCGATGGTTTTGTCGTATTCAAAAAGAAGCTGATGGAGGAATGAAGTATGTTGTTTCTTAATCCCGTTCACATAGGATCGACCGTTGTGAAAAACCGTATCGCTCTTGCACCTATGGATACTGAAATGAGTGGCTTTAATGGAGAAGTTACAGCAGAAATGATCGAGTATTACGAAGCCAGAGCAAGGGGTGGTGTGGGTCTGATATTTACAGAGTTCACAGCTGTGAACTCACAGTACAGACTCACTTCACCTGGTATTTATTCAGATAAACTGATCTCAGGATGGGAGCGTTTAGTTGATCGCGTTCATTCTTACGACACCAAGATTATTCTGCAATTGGCTTTGCACGGGGGAAGAGCTCCTAAGAAAGTTACAGGTGTTACTCCAATAGCTCCTTCAGCTCTGAAGTCTCCGCTGTTTGCTGATGTTCCAAGGGAGCTAACAAAGGAAGAAATCCATTTCTTAGTCGATGAATTCATCGATGCCGCAGTCAGAGCTTCAAAAGCGGGATTTGATGGCGTCGAGATTCATGGCGGACATGGTTACCTAATAGGTCAGTTTTTGTCCCCTCACACAAACAGACGCTCGGACGAATACGGGGGAACCCTTGAGAACAGGTTGAGATTTGCCAAGGAGATACTCGAGGGTATCAGACGGAATTTGGGAAACGATTTTGTGGTTGGCTTCAAATTCAGTGCCTACGAGAAATTGGAAAACGGTATTGATTTGAGTGTGGCAAAACGCATTGCCCTGAGCATGGAAAAAGCAGGGGTAGATTATCTACACGTATCTGTTCTCACATTCCCTCTGGGTGAAACTAAGTTTCCTTCTGTTCCGCCCATTTACACCGAAAGTCCTCCGCTTATCGACATCGCCGGAGAAATAAAGAGAACGGTGAATATTCCTGTGGTAGCAGTTGGTGGTTTTGGTTCAGTTCAAGAAGTGGAGGAAGCGCTGCGTAAGAACAAAGCTGATATCATCGCAGTTGGCAGATCACTGATAGCGGATCCTGATATGGTTTGCAAGTTTTCATCTAAGACGCCTGTTAGGCCCTGCATTCGCTGCAACACATGTCATACAAGGATAATGGAGCAGAAGACTCTGAGATGTGCTGTTAATCAGGATGTTGGACACAGGAGCTGTTTTCCACAGCAGGTATCCAGATCGTCTAATCGAAAGAAGATAGTAGTCGTGGGTGCAGGACCCGCAGGAATAATCTTTTCCATCACCGCTGAGAAATTGGGTCACGAAGTTACGTTGCTCGAAGCTCGAGATAGAATTGGCGGCAAGATCGTGTATGGAAGCATTCCAGCTTTCAAGAGACCTCTTAGAAGCCTTCTCTCTTACTATGAATATTTGCTAGAAAACAGCAGCGTTGATTTGAGATTAAACCACAAAGCGAGCATTTCTGAACTCTCGGGGTTATCTCCGGATGTGGTAGTTGTCGCAACAGGGGGTAAAGTTCGCCCTCTATCAATCTGCGGAAGCGCTGTTGATCCGTTAGTTGCTCTTGAAAATCCACTTCTTGTCGGCGATTCAGTTCTCATTGTGGGCGCAGGGATGGTTGGTTGTGAGCTCGCCTGGTATCTTTCCGATATTGGTAGAAAAGTCTATCTCACAGATATTTTGAGCGAAGAAGAGCTCATGCAGAAGGAACATTATTTCAACAGATTAATCTTGTTCGAGAAGGTCAAAGAGAGGGTGGAGGGTATCTATCTTAAAAGAAAGATTTCTGTAAAAGAAAACGCGGGAGGTTACTTTGTAAATGTGGGTGAAACTTCTTTTGAAGTCCAAACGGTTGTAAATGCAACTGGATTCGAACCAGAAAATGACTTTGTATCATCTTTGAAAGAAACGTTTTCGAATGTCATGGTTGTAGGCGATGCGAAGAAAGTTGGCACCATTTACGATGCCGTGCAGGATGCTTATATGAAGGCTATGACCTTACGAGGGTGATTGGTTGTGCAAAGAAGAACTGTATTGATTACAGGTGGGTCAAGTGGCATTGGATGGGCTTTGTCAGGGTTTTTTGCGATTAAAGGATGGAATGTCTGCATTGTCGATGTTCAGGAACCTGTCCGATTCCTAAAAGGAATGCGCCTTTTTAAAGCCGATATCAGGGATATCGATAAAGTTCAAATTGTGATCGAGAAGTGCATAAGAGAATTTGGAGGCATAGATGCACTTATCAACAACGCTGGAAAGACTGACAAGAATCACAGAAGATTACTGGATATTCCCTATGAAACATGGAGGGATATTATATCAACAAATATAAACGGCACTTTCGCTTGTCTCAGATCATGTGCTGAAACAATGAAAGAGCGCGGAAGGGGAAACATAGTCAACATAACATCTCTTCTCGCACAGAGGGGATTTGCCAGAATAGGAGATGCAGTTTACTCAACATCCAAGGCTGCACTGGAAATGCTTACAGAGTGTGCTTCTGTTGAGCTCTTGGAATACGGTATAAACGTGAACTCGGCGTATCCTGGAGTTCCTGTGAACACAGGGTTCTTTGACTACCTCAGTACAGATGAAAGAGCGAAGTTGGCTGAGCCAACCATCATGAACGAGCTGGTTTATACTCTTTGCAATCTAGAACCAGGTGAGGTTACGGGCAGAAGCTTTTCCGTTGCCAATTGGCTGGAAGATTCTGCTTTGTTGAAAGCTCGAAAACGAGCTTTCGCAGAGTAGGAACAAAAATATAACTGATTGGGGAGGTGTTTTTATGAGGTTCAAACGTTTGTTGGTCTTGGTAGCCGTGTTTGTCACATTTGCTGCGCTGCTTTATGGGGCCAAACCACCAGCACTTGATATTGTGAATCAACCCTATGTGGTAGCTGTTAGTGATGAATTGGTGGATACAACCCAGTTTGCCAAGTCCGAGCCGCCGTACACGATAGGGTTTGTTACGATCTTTCAAGCAAATAGTTGGGCAGTTCAGTTCACACACGAACTTCTGGTTGAGGCAGGGAGGTTGTCCGATCTTGTAGCTCGAGTAATACATTTAGACGCGCAGGGAGAAATTCCCAAGCAGATAGCAGCTGTTGAAGACTTAATAGCTCAAAAGGTGGATGCGATAGTCATCGATCCGATTTCACCTACAGCACTTCAGGGAGTTTTGAAGAGAGCCCAGCAGGCGGGCATACCAGTGATCGCATGCAGTAGTCAGATACCCTTGGATCAGGTAACCGCATGGGTTGGAAGAGACGATGTTGATTTCGGTAGAAAAACCGCAGAGTGGCTTGTTCAGAAACTGAATGGAAAGGGGAGAATCATAGCCCTCTCCGGGATAGCTGGGAATCCTGTGGCGGAAAATCGTTGGAAGGGTGCAAAAGAAGTCTTTGATAAGTATCCTGAAATTAAGATTCTTGCCAGAGAATTCGCTGATTGGGGATATGCACAGGCAAAAGATGTTGTGTCAAACCTGTTGGCTGCTTATCCGGAAATCGATGGTGTTTGGTCTGGTGGCGGAGCAATGACGCGCGGTGCTATAGATGCTTTCATCGCTGCTGGCAGAGAGCTGCCACCAATGGTTGGTGAAGCCAACAATGGCTTTATGAAACAGTGGTACAACCTGAAGCCTCAAGGTTTTGAAAGCATCGCATTCACAAATCCAACTAATCACACAGCGATTGGCTTAAGATTGGCCTTAAACGCGTTGATGGGGTATCCAATACCCAAAACAGTAACAGCAGTTGGACCTTACATAACAAACGACACACTTGAAGACTATGTCAGGCTGGATCTCCCTGATGAATACTGGGCTGGGAACAATTTACCAGAGGAAGTCATAAAGGAGATTTTTGGCGTTAAGTA
>QNAO01000090.1 GCA_003641785.1 Thermotogae bacterium | reverse complement strand
TTTTCTATTCCATAGTTGATATTTTAAAGAATACACCTTTGGTGGCTGCTGTTGCATCTTTTCTTACAGCTCAATCGATAAAAGTTATCATCAGAAGAGATTGGAGCGCGTTCAAAAGCTATGGTGGTATGCCAAGCGGACATTCTTCAGCCATTTCAGGACTGGCTTTCTCGCTTGGAAGATGTGCGGGTTTTGATTCCCCGGCAACCGCTGTTGCTGTTGGTTTGCTCATGGTCGTAATCGCGGATGCTGTAAATCTCAGACCATATGTAAGGGAAGATCTTGGCCATACTTGGCTTCAGGCTTTTGTTGGAGCGGCTCTTGGGTTTATTATCGCTTACATACTACCGGGTAGAACCCCATTGTGGTGATTTGATGACATCAAAACTTTCTTCTGTTACAATTACAGGACTGAATGTCACCATGATACACGTTGAAGTGGATATTGACAGACGAAGCGTTATCCATGACGTTGATATCGTCGGCCTTGGAGATACAGCTGTAAAGGAAAGCAAGAAAAGAGTTAAAAGTGCCCTTAGAAACTCAGGATTTTCTTTTCCTCAGGGAAGAGTCACAGTTAATCTTGCACCCGGGGACATTAGAAAAGAAGGTTCTTTTCTGGATTTACCGATTGCCTTGGGAATATTACAAGCCACAGGGATTATGAAAAGAAGAGATTTCATGGCAATGGGTGAATTATCACTCGACGGCGGGATAAGAAAAATTAGAGGCGTGTTACCCGCTCTTTCTGTACTGAGTGAAGGGGATTTCTCAGGTACTGTTGTAATACCAAGAGACAATATTGAAGAAGCCCAGTTAATAGACGGTCTGAAGATTTACGCTTTTAAGACTTTGAGGGAAGTCGTAGAGTATGCGAATGGGCTGAAAGAATTTTTACCAGTTGAACACAGGCAAATCCCTTTAGCAGAGTTTAGTGATTCTACTGATTTTTCGGAAGTGAAAGGTCAGTTAGCGGCAAAAAGAGCTCTTGAAATTGCTGCAAGCGGAGGGCACAATGTTTTGATGCGTGGTAGCCCCGGTTCGGGAAAGACTATGCTTGCTCGAAGATTTCCTTCAATATTGCCGCCCATGACTACACAGGAAGCTCTTGAGGTTATAAAAATATACAGTGCGGCAGGTTTATTTCAAACAGCCACTGCTATGCGACGACCGTTCAGATCTCCTCATCACACTGCCTCTACAGCTGCAATTATAGGTGGTGGAAATGATGCAAGGCCTGGTGAGGTTACACTTTCTCATAACGGCGTTTTATTCCTCGACGAGTTTCCCGAGTTTCGAAGAGATGTTATAGAAGCTCTTAGACAACCGCTTGAAGATGGTGTTGTCACTATTGCAAGAGCGAGAATGACTGTGACATATCCGGCTAACTTCACCCTTATCGCTGCAATGAATCCATGTCCTTGTGGAAACTACGGAAGTCCTGACGCTGTCTGTACATGTTCACCCTATGAAATCGCAAGGTACAACAAGAAGTTGTCTGAACCCATATTAGATAGAATAGACATGATTGTTCACGTGCCGAAAATCAAAGTGGAGGAGTACTTCACCCCCACAAAGTCAGAGAGCAGTAAAAATATAAGGAACAGGGTAATGGCTGCCAGAAACAGGCAGATCATCAGATATGATGGTACAGGCATAACATCGAATTCGCAAATTCCGCATAAGATGCTTGTGGAATTTGTTTCTCTGGATGAGAAGAGCGAGGAACTCTTGAAGCTTGCGGCAAAAAGATACAATCTTTCCGGAAGGGCAATAGATAAGATTTTGAAACTTGCCCGAACAATAGCGGATCTTGACTCTTCTGATTCAGTCTGTCTGAAGCATGTTTCGGAAGCCCTTCAGTACAGAACCAGCGAAGTAAACACCTTCTAAAACAAGCTTATCTGCTCTGAGTCAGGGATATTCTCGAGTTCCACCATTGATTTGAACATTTCAATGTGTGACTTGTTAAGCTTGGATCTTTTGCTGAGATCCTCAAGTGAAGAGAACGGTTTTTGCTTTCTTGCCAGAACTATCGATTCTGCAACGTTATTTCCCAAATTTGGTAGCTTGTTGAACGGAATTCTTAATTTACCGCCTTCGATAAGGAATTGAGAAGCATCAGATTTGAACAAATTTACGGGCAGAAATGAAAATCCTCTTAGAAGCATTTCTATCATCACTTCAAAGGTCGTTTCTTTTGCCCTGGAGTTCTCAGATTCGGAAGTCAGTGCAACAAGCTTTTTCTTTGCATCCTCTAGTCCTCCAAGTGCGGCTTCTAAATCAAATTCATCTCCTTTAAGCGTGAAGTAAGCCGAGTAGAATGCAAGTGGGTAGTGAACCTTGAAATATGCAATACGAAAAGCCATACTTACATAAGCAGCTGCGTGTGCTTTTGGAAAGAGGTATTTTATCTTTTGACAGGATCGTATAAACCACTTCGGCACCTTCAATTCTTTGAGATGAGTCACTTCTTCTTCTTTAAGTCCTTTACCCTTTCGCACATTTTCCATTATTCTGAACGCTTTTGCTGGGTCCATACCTTTTTTGACAAGGTAATTCATTATATCGTCTCGGCAAGCAATCACCTGGGATAGAGTAGCTTGTTTACTTCTAATCCAATTACGAGCATTGTTGAGCCACACGTCCGTTCCATGAGACAAGCCGGATATCCTAACGAGCTCTGCAAATGTCTTTGGACGGGTTTCCATGAGCATTCCGCGGACAAACTGCGTTCCAAACTCTGGTATGCCAAGCGTTCCCACATCCATGCCAAGGTCATCTGCCTTTATACCCAAGGCATCGACAGATGAAAAGATGCTGAGAGTTGCCGGATCGTCCATGGGAATGTCCATGGGATTGATGCCTGTTATGTTGAAAAGAATTTTGAGAAATGTGGGATTATCATGTCCCAGAGCGTCAATCTTGACCAAATCGTCGTGTATTGATTCATATTCAAAGTGTGTTGTGAAAACCTTTGAATTTCTCGTGTTTGCTGGATATTGTATGGGTGTGAAATCGTATACCTCGTGGTCATTTGGTATTATCATAAGTCCGCCTGGATGTTGACCTGTTGTTCTTTTAACCCCTGTCAAGGCTTTTGCGAGTCTTTCGCTTTCGGCCCTGCGTAATTTTCTATTTGTTTTCTCCTCGTACGCCTTCACGTAACCATAAGCTGTGCGAGTTGCGATTGTGTTTATCGTTCCAGCTCGAAATACGTGTTCTCTACCAAATAATTTCTCTATAAATTTGTGCGCCTTCTCTTGGTAGTCTCCAGAAAAATTCAAGTCTATATCAGGTACTTTTTCACCTTGTAAGCCCAAGAATGTTTCAAAAGGTATATCCTGTCCATTTCTCACTAAGTCGCTGCCACACTTTGGGCATTGTTTTGGTGGCAAGTCAAATCCAGAGCCATAGCCGTTTTTAATAAGAAATTGAGTGTACTTGCAGTTAGGACATGAATAGTGAGGGGGAAGCGGATTTACTTCAGTAATACCTATCAGATATGCCACCAGTGATGAGCCGACAGAACCGCGCGAACCCACTATGTATCCATCGCTGATTGATTTGTCAACCATTTTCTTTGCTATGTAGTAAAGTACCCCAAAACCATGAGATATAATGGCTTTCAGTTCTCTGTCGAGTCTTTCTTCTACTATTTTGGGAAGGGGATCACCGTACAGCTCTTTTGCCCTCTGAAAAGTCCAGTTTCTTACTTGATCATCAGCCCCTTCAATCACTGGGGTGTGAAGCTTCTTTTCAAGAGGTTGAATTTCTTTGATAGATGAAGCTATACTCTTTGGAAAATGGATGACAATCTTCTTGCATGTCTTTTCATCGTTAAAGATTTCTTTTGCCGCATTGAGCATTTCCTCTGTTGTTCTCAAGTAAGCCGCTGGTTGCTCTATCTCCCTTGAGCTCTGTGGAGCCTGTAGAACTCTTCTTAACTTCTCATCCTCAGGGTCCAGAAAATGAACATCACCCGTCATCACAACAGGAATACTCAATTTCTCACCAATTTTATAAAGTTTGCGGTATATGTCCTTTAATCGACTGCGGGTTATGCCCAGATCATTCTTCTTTGGCAGAAGGTCCAGAGGCATAATTTCTATGTAGTCATAAAAAGCCAGCTTGTCCTCTATTTCTGAATCATCTGCTCCTTGTAAAATTTCCTGTATTATTTCACCACTGATGCATGCTGTTCCTACAAGAAGTCCATTTCTATGCCTGGAAAGAATGCTTCTGGGAATACGAGGCACGCCATGGAAGTACTTGATATGCGCGTCAGATACAATCTTGTAAAGGTTTTTCAAGCCTTCTCTGGTCTGAACAAGAATGGTTGCGTGATAGGGTTTTGCCTGTTTTACAATGGACGTCTTCCTAAGCTTGTCTAACTCTTTGAGTCTTTGAAGTCCCTTCTTCTGAGTCATTTCGAGGAGTTCTCGTAGCACGGAAGCTGTGATTCTGGCATCTTCCAAGGCCCTATGGTGTTTGAACGGGCCCAATCCCAGATGCGTAACGATTTTGTCCAGCGAATAGCTTGGTAACTTCAAAAGTACTCTTGATAATCCAAGGGTGTCAAGAACAGCAACGCTCCATTTGATATCTATAGTTTTGTCCACCCAGAACCTGAGAAAGCGGTAATCAAACGCTGCATTGTGGGCAACAAAAACTGAATCGGAAACAAATTCAACAAATTTAGGGAGAACCTCCTCAACGTCAGGAGCCTCAGAAAGCATGTCTTGTGTAATGCCTGTCAATTTCTGAGTAAACCCAGAAAGCTTTTCTCTGGGTTTAATGAAAGAATGAAACTCTTCTGCAGTCTTCCCGTTTTTGTATCTCACCGCGCCTATTTCAATAATTTCCGAAGTCATTGGGTGCAAGCCTGTTGTTTCTATATCGACAACCACGTATTGTTCCTCGTTGATCAACCCATCACGATCGTAGTTTATTAACAATGGGTCCGAATCGTTTACGAGGTAGGCTTCAAGCCCAAATATAGGCTTAATTCTGTGTTTCTTACAGAGATCGTA
>QNAO01000089.1 GCA_003641785.1 Thermotogae bacterium | reverse complement strand
TTAAGAGCAGTCCACTTCTACTATCTTCAGCATATTCATTGCTGAGTTCAAATCACGGTTGATTTCTATTCTGCATTCTTCACATTTGAATTCTCTTTGAGTTAATTCAACCTTCTGTCTGTGTCCACAACTATAACAAGTTTGAGTTGTGCCACAGACAGAAGGTTGAATTAGCTCAAAGAGAATTCAAATGTGAAGAATGCAGAATAGAAATCAACCGTGATTTAAACTCAGCAATGAATATGCTGAAGATAGTAGAAGTGGACTGCTCTTAAGGGTTGAACCCTATGCCCGCTGAGATGGAGATTGAAATACTAAACAAACTCTTAGACAATCTACCATATGTTGAGTATTGCATTGTTGAAGCGGGAATTTCCTTATTTCAATGAGGGGAGGAAGTCAACAAATCGAAAACAATAAGATATATCCACTTCATAGGATTTCGCTACATTAAAAATGTGCCGCAGTGAAGTGAAAGCAATGGTGTGGAAAAGTGCAAGGGGGACAGATCATGCGGACAATTGATTCGATAATATTTGATCTTGGAAGGGTGCTTGTCAACTGGTATCCTTACCAGTATATGGTACAGGTATTTGGGGAAGAGATAGCAAATGTTCTTCATGAAAGCATATTCTCTGTAAAAGAAGCAGCACTCTTAGACAGAGGAGAAATGTCTGAAGACGAGATCTGGCAAATACGCTTGAAAAGGTATCCAGAGTACGCCCCTTACATTGAACATATGAAAGACAAAATCTTAGATCTTCTCACCCCTATAGAAGAAAATGTGAATTTGATTCCAGAACTCAAGAGAAAAGGCTATAAACTCTATGTGCTTTCCAATTTCAGCAAGCAAGCCTTTGATGCCATATATTCAAAATACGGCTTTTTCACGTATTTCGACGGACTTGTCATATCAAGTCATCACCACACTGTTAAGCCCGAAAAAAAGATATACGAAGTACTTATACAAGAACACGGGGTTGCTCCTGAAACTTCAGTATTCATCGATGATAGAGAGGAAAACATCGCCACCGCCCAGAAATTGGGATTCCACGTTATTCACCTTGAACAACCCTCGCTTTTGAAGCAAAAGCTCGAAGTTATGAATATTTTGTGAAAATTTGTACTTTCCAATTTTGCCAACAATATTGATTTCTTATCCTTCACCCAATGTACTTCAAAAACTCAACTCTTTTGGATGTGGCTATTCTTTGAAATCTCTGTGAGTTGTCAGTCTGTTATTCAGCTATGATCAACTTTCATGAAACGATTAACCACTGTTCAAAACGACACACGTGATATGTTTGAATTAGAATTTATTGCAGTCCCATTTTTGAAAGGAGCTGGTTCAATGATTAAGTTGAGACAGTCAAGCTATGCTACCTTGTCAGACATAATGAACGCAATCTCGAATGGTAGAACCGGAGTCGTGAACTTCGTTAGCGACAAAGAAGGTGTTTTTCTACTCAGTGATGTAGTCAAGAAAGTAACCAAAAAGGGGAATACGTACTTCAGTTGCCTTGCCATGGATAGAAACTGTTCTCAGGAATCCAGAATATGGGCCTGGGAAGACGATGAGCCTGAGTCAGGACAGATTGTTCTGGCTGATTATTCTTACGACAAACAGTATGGTCTTGCGCTAAAGCTTGTTAAGAGAAAAATAGACGCTTCGGCAGCTTTGAAAAGAGAAGAGCTTGTTCAGTTGGTTGACGCACTCGTGCCAAGGGCCAAAGTTGAGGTTCTATCAGTTGAACTGCGCGAGCTTATCAACAGAGTGTCAAATAGGCATCTGAAAAATTTATTGGAAGTACTTCTACTTTCCGATGGAGAAATATCTGAGAAATTCACTAAAGCGCCAGCCGCTGCTACTAACCATCACGTCAGGATCGGGGGACTCCTGGAGCACTCTGTCAACCTGGCTAAAATGTGTTTAGAAGTAGCAGCGCATTATGAAGGTGCTGTTGATAAGGATATCCTGATATGCGGTGCACTTATACATGATATTGGAAAGGTGTACTCGTACCGTTTCGATGATTTCTCCTTCTCTATGACTGACCAGGGAATGCTTGAAGACCATATAGCACTGGGATTGAAGATTATCGCAACAGCAGCTCGACAAATAGATGACTTTCCAAGTGAGCTTGAAATGATTTTATCTCACATCATCGTTAGTCACCATGGATTAAAAGAATGGGGTTCTACTGTGCCTCCCAAGACACTTGAAGCCATTATCATTCAGAACCTCGACAGACTCGACTCACAAGTTGAGGCATTTTTGAATACCAGTAGAAGCACGCCACGTGATCAAAGCTGGTCGAAACGCGTTCCAATGCTTGAGACGAGGGTATTTCTAAAGCAAGTTACCAAAGAAGAATGACTGATAAATAGCAGAGTGCGAGTTTAGATGTTAACTGAAAGTTCAGACTTGCTCAGCGACAAGCTTTTGTCGCTTTCTGAGAAGATACAGCAGCAATGTTCCTATTGTCGCGACAAGTCCGACAAAAGTATAGCTAACAGTCGTCCCTTGCAAATCGAGCAGCATTCCAACGAACGGAGACAAAATCGCGAAGCTGAGATTTGCTACAAGACTGACTGTTGAAATGACTGTGGCGCGATGACTGTCCTGAACCTGGTGATTGACATAGAACCTCATTACCGGTCTGTAAAGACCTCTAACTATCTGCTGTAACGCTATTAGAGCTATGGCCCATTTTGCCATAAAAAGAATTGGCAAAAGGAAACTCATCGACATAAGCATACCAAGGGTAAGCAAGATTTTTCTTGGTCTTGTATTAGAAAAACGTGCCACAAGTGTATGAGAACTAAAAGCTGCGACTATGTTGAACCCAAAAAATATTACGCCGTACCACGCGACATCCAAATCAACAGCCGCAAAATAAGGTTGATACAGCCAGTAACCAACCCTGATCACAAATCCCATCAACGCCGCACAGCAAACAGCCCACAGTATTCTTGGCGTTTTCACTGCCACTCCAAAGCTCAGAAAAATGTGTTTCCAGTAGTGGTGCTCACTTCTTTCGCGTGTTACCTCTATGAACCCGAGTGCCAGAAAAGTTGCAACCATAATATTCACGACACTTATCCAGAATGGAAGAAATGGATTGTATTTGTACAGAAAACCACTAATAACTGAACCAAAGGCTTGACCTAAAAATATGTAGAATTGGGCTCGTCCTTCTATACGCTGGTAATCTTTTTTCCTACCTTGCTTCACCAGAGTTTCATAGATAATAGCTGAATCCGCACCACTCATCAGAGTGAGACCAAGACCGAATAGTATCTCAGCGACCGCGAACAAATAGAACGACTCGAAAGCAATGTACAATATGAGTCCGGATGCGCAAAACCAACCAGAAAGAAACAGTGATATTCGCCGGGAGAATTTGTCAGCTATCGCCCCAGTGGGTACTTCGAACACAATGACAGATACTGCCGAAATTGACTGCAGGAGCATTATCTGAGAATAGCTTAAACCCTTAAAAAGCATGAATGGTACAAGTACAGGACCTATGATGAGCATGTTGAAGAAAAACTTGTACAGAGGATAAATACGTATGTTTCTTGAGAACACACTTCACCCTTTCTATCATCAGATGTGTCCAGTATTGAACGATTTTCCACAGAGGAGTTTCAGTAATTTTAGCATACCTTGTTGAAAATTACAACTAACCTGCAGAAGGCAACTATTACCTTGCAGAAATAGGAAGGGTGTTAGATAAACAAAAGCTGTTACCTCAGAAACTTCAACCGCGCTGACAATGGCTCTTTCAATTACCTCCAACGCCTGTATTTTGCGAGAGAAGAAGTTTTTCCATTGTGCGGGGAATTTCTTTTTTCAAAAGCTTTTCTGAAACTTTTCTAAAATGGTATCCCGAAACGATCAATGATACAACTAATGGCAAATGTCTCCGCTTTTTGAACAAGGTCCACATTAACATTTTCCAGTACCTAAATCGCTCCTTGCCGAACAAACCTATCACAAATATAGATCTCACGAATGCCTTAATATCAGTAAATGTTATCTTTTTGTATCTCATGACATGCGGAACTCTGTATGTGGACAAAAATGTTTTCAATCTTTTGTAGTAATTCACAGGAGAGTAAAGCATACTCATTAGTTTCTGGTAACCAGAAATAAGGGTTTTGACATTCATCTTTGGGATGAAATTCAGCGAAATATCTACGTTGTCTCCAACAAAATCACCTACTAATCTACCTTCCACTTGCATCCTTTTGTAAAGCTTGCTTCCGCGAGGCGCATTTAGTAAACCAACCATTGCTGTTACAATGCCGTTGTTCTGAATAAATCTGAGCTGCCTTTTGAATATGTTAGGCGTATCGTTGTCAAAACCCACAATGAAACCACCTTGAACTTCAAGACCCGAGCGCTGCAGCTTTTTTATAGACTTTTCGAGATCATGTGCAATATTTTGATACTTCTTGGCTTCTTTAAGACTCTCTGTGTCAGGAGATTCCAAACCAACGAAGATCCTGTTAAAACCCGCTTCAACCATTAGACTTATGAGTTTGTCATCGTCAGAAAGGTCTATAGAAACTTCAGTGAGAAACGTAAATGGGTAACCATGTGCCTTCTGCCAATCTATGATTGCCGGTAAGATTTCTCGCTTCAGATCGGTTTTCTTTCCTATAAAATTATCGTCGACAAAGAAAACAGAGCCCTTCCATCCAAAATCGTAAAGCGATTGAAGCTCTGATAGAATCTGTGTTACAGTTTTTGATCTTGGCGTACGGCCGTTTAAAGCAGCTATTTCGCAAAATTCGCAGTTGTATGGACATCCCCTTGAATATTGAATGCACATCGAGTGATACCACTTGAAATTCAATAGTTCCCATCTTGGACAACGTGTTTTTGTTATGTCCGGGAAATTCTCACTTTTATAACACTTTTTCAATGTGTTTTTCTTCATGTCCTCTACCAACTTTGGCATGATTTGCTCGGCTTCCCCAAGAACAAGGTGATCTACGTTTTCGAAATGGTCCGGTTCTATCGTGAAGAGAGGACCTCCAGCTACAACAGGGGTCTTTAGCTTGTTACAAAGTTCAATAACACTCTTGACAGAG
>QNAO01000088.1 GCA_003641785.1 Thermotogae bacterium | reverse complement strand
TCTATTTGTTCGATATTCTGTTGACAATATTTCTCGTAGATTTTCCATTGATGTTCTTCTATGGGGGTATCTGCTCCTTGTAATGTATTGTGGAAAAGCTTTGTAACATTGAAAAATTCCTGTAGCGCCTCTATGGTATACCATTCAGCGTTTATACCCACTGATCTTGTAAGGGGCACCAGAGTATGCAGGATTTCAGCAACACCCCCACCAAACGATGTCGCATTAACATGCACCACTTGGCAATTTCTCAACTTATTTGCAAGAGAGTATATCTCTTCAATCTCAGCAAGACCTATAATGTGCTCATATGCCTCAATTGCTTTGTTTGCCACATCAATTCTCAACATTTCTCCTCCTCACTCGCTACTCTACTTCAAAGACCAACCCACCATTCCTTTTATGTAGTAACGCTGCAGCAATAGATATATCAGAATTGGAACTATCATCACAATAATAGCAGCCGCCGAGAGCAAACCCCAGTCAACATTATACACACCCCTCATCAATGGTATACGCTGTGTAATCAGCAACTTATTTGGAGAGTATATCAGAATCAAAGCTAAAAAGAAATCACTCCAAACCCAGGTGAATTGAAGGGCACAGGCCGATCCAATAGCCGGCAACGCCACTGGCAAAATAATTTTAAAAAAGATTACTATGTCGTTGGCTCCATCAATTCTCGCAGCCTCTTCCGCCGCCACTGGAATAGTTGTAAAGAAATTTCTCATGAAAAATGTTATCCATGGTAGACCCCATGCAGAATGAAGTAGAATGAGTCCAAGGTACGAATCGATCAGATTCAAAGAATTCATAAGCTGAAAGATCGGAATGGCTATCGTTTGTTGAGGCAGTGCGAGTGTTATAACAACCAGTATAAAGAAGCTCTTTCTAAGGGGAAAACGGTATCTCGAAAAACCGTATCCAGCCATTGTTGCAATCATTAAAGGAATCAATGTTCCCGGAATAGCAACGATAAGAGAGTTCACCATCCCCTTTTTCAAAGCAGCTGTAGGGTGATTCCAGGCTGAAGCAAAGTTTTCGAGCGTTGGATGAAAAGAATCAAAGTTCCACCAGCCGTGAATCAACTCATCCAGAGGCCTGAGGGTTGTCATGAATACCCCCACAAAAGGAACTATCCATATCAACGCTATAGTCCAGGCAAAAATATTGAGGGCGACCCGCCTTATCTTCATCTTTTATCATCCCTAACAGATCTAACCAGTGGTATGCTAACCAAAAGTGTGAAGAGCGTCAAAATTACAGCTACAACCGCCGCTCTGTTGAAATCCAGAGCTCTGAATGCGCAGATGTACATCTGAAGCGCCATAACATTAGAGGCTCCCCCGGGTCCTCCAGCGGTGGTTACATAGACAATATCAAATATTTTTAGCTCCCATAATAATGTCATTGTAGCAACAACAACAGTTATAGGTTTAAGTAGCGGAATTGTTATCTTCGTGAAGGTTTTCCAAGGTCCCGCACCGTCTAACTCCGCCGCCTCGTAATAGTCCTTTGGGATAGTCTCCAGCCCTGCCGAATAAAGTATGACGCTGAAGCCAGTCCACAGCCACACAGAGCCAAATATCAGTGATAGCAGCGCGGAATCAGGATAAACGGTCCAACTCTTGGCTTGAAAACCAAAAAGACCGAGAAACGCGTTAACAATTCCAAGATTTCTGTCAAACATGAAATTGATCATTACGCCACCTACTATCATTGGCATGACCATTCCTAAAAATACTATGGATTTTATGACTGAACCGCCTTTAACGCCTTTGAGTAAAACTGCAAGGGAAAGCCCAAGAATGATTGTCAGTGGCAGATGAATCGCAATCCATATAATGTTATGAACAAGGGCCCCCAGAGGGAAACCTCTGGAGAACCCTGATAAATCAATGATTTCTCTGCTCGTTAACACCTTACTGTAGTTCTTGAGACCTACAAAAGTTCCATTTTCATCAAAAAAACTTATGTAAGCTGTGCGCCCTACTGGATATATGACAAATACAGCGAGCATAATCAATGCTGGTAAAAGAAAAAACGCAGCGTACTTGCTTCCGCGCTTTCTGGGCATGTTTATCTCCTTGGCGCTTTTTCTTGAATCACGTTTATAACATCATCAAGACGATCAGGTGACACCCACAGCAGTTTGAGTTGATCCCAAAATGTTGTCTGAAACTCGCCGCCTATTGTATCATCAAGATCTGGCAGAGCTGTAACTCCCTGAATTATCTTGGCAATCTCTCTATCAACAGGTGGATAATTTGCAAGATCTATTCCTTTTACAGTTGCGACATGTCCTCCTTGAGAAACTTGAACAGTCTGCCCTTCTCGTCCACAAAGCCAGGCTATGAGCCTTTTGGCTTCATCTGGGTACTTAGTATATTTGGGAACAAATGCGTAGTCTGCGCCAAAAACAACTCCTTTTGCACCCGGAAGCGCGAATACACCAAGATCATTGGGATCATCTACCATACCGGTAATCCAGCTTCCCATAAAGTACAGAGCATAATCGCCTGCCCACCATTGTTGCAGGGCCATGGTCCACTCCGTGGGCTCACCAAAGTAGCCTTTGCTTATCAGAGAGGCAAGCTTTTCAAGACCATTGCGCACTGTGTAACTGTCCCAGAGTATGTTTCCCTCTATTAAATCATAAGTCAACTTGGGACCTCCAAAGGTAGCGAGAAAATGCTCTGTCACGTCTGAAAGTGGCCACCCGACGCCATTGCCACTCGCAATAGGTGCGTTCAGATTGGGCATGTTCTTGAGTTTTTCAAGCAACCCGACAAACTCATCCCAACTTGTGGGAACTTTTAATCCGTGTTCGGAAAAGAAAGATTTCCGATACCAGAACCCAGGCTTGACCTTTCCTGTGTACGCACTACCGTAAAGCTCACCATTGACTGTAACAGCATTAAGAGCTCCTGGTAAGTACTCTTCTGAGTTTATAACATTACCCAGAGGCATGATGTGACCTTTCTTACCGTACTCTCTTATGAAATTGGCCCACATGAATATGACATCTCCAGGAGCTTTCTTTGACAAAAATTGGGCTGGGAGAACGTTCACGAGATCTTCTGCTCTGTAAATCTTGTACTCAATATCTATCCCCGTTTGCTTCGTGAATTCATTCAAAACCGGGACAAACTTGTCCATCTCAGTCCCTGCCCATGGACCTATGACAGTGAGTGTTGTTGCCAAACTCATCGCAGCGACAAGCAAAACCAGAAAAGTGAGTTTCTTAATCATACTATCCCCTCCTTTAACCAGGTATGCTGAGTTTTCAACATTTTTTCGTAACATGAAGTAATTCCATTGTAATAATATTATATATTCTTGCAATTGTCAAGAAACTCGCATTTTCACAGCAAAGATAAACATTTCCCTGTCCACATGCGGACTATCGAGATTCACATGGAATGACATTGGAATATTTCTCATGTCTTAAAGATCAAGTAATCAAAACGATGTTGGGTGTGTCATATAATTTGTAATGCCTTCCAAAGACAGAAGATTGAGGTGCGCTGGTTTTGATCATCCTGGGTATAGATCCCGGTTTCGGTATCGCCGGTTACGGTGTCCTTTCTTTACAGGGAAACATCTTCAAACACATCGCTCATGGTGCTGTTGAGACGACTAAGAACGTTGACTTGAGTTATCGCTTAAAGGAATTGTACGATGATTTCACTAAGCTCTTAGAAACATATAGACCCGATGAGGTTGCGATTGAAAAGCTGTTCTTCTCAAGAAACGTAACCACGGGAATTGCTGTAGGAGAGGCAAGAGGTGTACTCATCTTGGCAAGCATTCAGCGTGGATTAACTGTGTTTGAGTATACGCCTCACCAGGTAAAGAAAGCAGTTACAGGACAGGGAAAAGCAACCAAATCTCAGGTACAACAGATGATCAAGATACTGCTGAATCTATCCGAAATTCCTCGTCCAGACGACGCTGCGGACGCGCTGGCTGTAGCTTGGTGTCACGGAACAAACAGACGTGCCTTTTTGGGGGAATACTGAGTGAGAAACGCGCAAATAAAGGACATTAACATACCCGTGAACACGCTTGCAAAGCGGATGAAGATTAATGTCCCTGCAATTCATTCCAAGGTGGACAGTGTTTGCTTTGATCCCACTAAGAATACCGTCTTCGTATTTGTTGATAAGCTGGAGAGCAGAATCCCTGACGAGTTAGTTCGTGCCCTGGAGAATTTCCTTGAAGCGAAAATTGTGTTTGCCGAAAAACAGAATTCAATTGATCTTGACGCTCTTAGAAAAAGATTAAATGGAAGTTTTCCATATGTCAGCGATGCAGTAATTGAGAATAACAAGGTTATTCTAAAGGTATCCGGTGAATTCGGTAAAGACAGACTTAAAACGAAAATGAAAAATGTTCGTTCAATTTTGAACGACATGCTGGGCACAGATATCGAAGTCGAGTTAGATGTGCAACAACAGGAGATAAAACAGTATGTCGAAACCTATAAAACAGATAACAACGAAGAGACTGCTCAAAACACAGTACACAGTTACACCACTCCATCGAAACTGCCAAATAAATCTGGAAAGGTTGAAGTTCAGGGTTACGTGTTTGAAATGAAATTGCGCCAGGGTAAGAGAAACACCCTTTTGATGTACATAACAGACAAAATCGATTCGCTGTTGTGTATGGCTTTCGATAAAGCGGCGAATAAGTTAGCAGCAAAGATTAGTGAAGGCGACAGGGTGTTAGTAAGTGGGAACCTCACCTATGACGACAGCGGAGAACCAATTTTGTCAGTGAGACAGGCTCGTAAGATCGAACCCACTGAACGCAGCGACACAAATTATGAGAAACGAGTAGAACTTCACGCTCATAGCAAGATGAGTGATTTAGACAGCGTTTTGGACATGAAAAGCTACGTGAAAACAGCCTCTGACTGGGGCTGGGAGGCTATTGCTCTGACAGATCACGGCAATGTCCAGGGAATACCAAGCTTCTACGATCTCTGTAAGAAACACAGAATTAAGCCTATATTTGGGCTTGAAGCCTACCTCGTAAACGATTCGGACCCATTGTTAATAAACTACGATCGTGATGGGTTGATCAACGAGGAACAATAC
>QNAO01000087.1 GCA_003641785.1 Thermotogae bacterium | reverse complement strand
TTACCTCTGCCCGAAGGCAGGTAAGGGCCGCATCGGGGAGTTATCCAGGCTTGTCGTGTCGACAGCACTGTCCCTACCCCTTCAGGACTGTTTAACCACCGGCGGCAGTTGCCTGGAGCTTGCAGAACACCCCAGGGTGCCATGACCTGGATAACTATTGCTTACCTACAGTAAGCCCCTGGTCAACTAGCTTGCTTACGCAAGCCCCTTCCTGAGCATCAGCGAAGGGAAGGGGTAGTTGACTCAGGGCATTCTCTGAATTCCGATCAAAAAACTTTTCAGCAAAACAACGCGTGATGTTCTACGCGTTTTCCCTTTCAGAATGTCTCACAAAACTGTCGATAATATTTGCAATCTCAAAGCGATTCTTGTTTTCCACTGATATCACAAAGTGGGAGTTTTCTGAAAAATTATCGTGAAGTTGTACGAAGAGATCTAAAAGCTGCTTCCTTTTTGAACCCTGTACTTTTTGCGTTATAACGGTACACCTACTTCGTGGAACCTTTATGTAAATCACAGTACCGTTGAACAATTCTTTACTGGCCACGAACCCCATGGTCGCAATAATGTAGCCTTCAATTCTTAGTAACCTTTTAAGTATCATTTTTTCATACTTTTGAACCATTTGTGGACCATTGTTTCTGAGGATCTCATAGTAAGAAGAATGAAACTCCATTCCAAACAACTCATCGATATCGACAGTCGGATATCCAAAATCATCTGAAAGAATCTTAAGAATAGAACTCTTTCCACTTCCTGGAAGCCCCACAAGATAGTAACTTCTTTTTACTCTCACCACTCTATCCCTTCAATACTTTCACGCTCACAGTTCTTGACCTTGGTCCATCAAATTCACAGAAGAAGATACCCTGCCAAGTACCCAGGAGAAGCCTTCTTCGGACCACTGGTACCAAAACACTCGATCCAAACAGAGAAGCCTTAATGTGAGCATGTGCATTTCCTTCCAAGTGCTTGTAGTCCCAGTTTTCTGGTACAAGCCTGGTTGCTGCACTCAAAATATCCTCTTTTACGCTGGGATCAGCGTTCTCATTTATTGTGACAGCCGCCGTCGTATGCGGTACAAACACACAACACAAACCATCCTCTATACTGCTCTCGTCAACAATTCTCTGTACAGCTTCTGTTATGTCTAACATTTCTTCTTTTCGCGATGTTCTTAAAGCAAAACTTTTCAAAGCTTTGCCTCCCTTACTCAAAAAGAACGTTAGTTATTATAACTATATAGCCATTGTGCTCCTCAAACTCAACTTTCACACGCTCTTTTCCTACCTCAAATGCATCACTCACCCAAGTAACAATTCTCTGACGTATCTTCTCAGAATTTTCTTCGAATTCTGCCTTAGAAACAATCTCTGTCACAGCAACGGAACGCCGACGTTCCAGTATCGACTCAAGCCTTTTGCACGCAGTTTCTCTGCTCTTTTCCCTTTTCTTCTTTCTTCTGAAAAACCCGAACCACATCCGCCTCATCCCCTCTTCTTACCGAGGAGTTTTTTTATTAAGGCCATAATACCAGTTTTTGAGCTTCGAAACAGATCTTCATCGATCGATACTTCCTCACCTTTCAATCTTCGAGCTATGTTTTCGAAAACTTTTGAAACGTCCACGCTGCCATTGAGGACCACAGGCAATCCCTTGTTGGTTGCTATTATCACATCTTCAGAATCAGGCACAACACCAATTATCTCTAAAGCCAGAGTAGATTGAACATCTTCCCGAGTAAGCATGTCTCCAGCTTTTACCATTTTCACTTTAAACCTGTTCAAAACAACTTTCATAGATTTTTCGGCAAATCCGAAGTTTTCTAAAAGACCGATGACTCTGTCGGCGTCTGATATCGCTGGAACTTCCGGGGTCGTAACAATAAGCACACTATCCGCAGAGGCAACGGCATTTCTAAACCCTCTCTCTATACCGGCGGGAGAATCAATAAGCACGTAGTCGAATTTAGGGTAAAGTTCCTTCACTATCGCTTTCATATCTTCGGGGGATATCATCTCTTTTGTGGCTATCTGAGAAGCAGCCAGAAGATAGAGGTTTCTCAGTTGTTTATGACGAACCAAAGCTTCGTGAGCGTTTACCCTACCATTCACCACATCAAGCAGAGTGTACACCACTCGATTCTCAAGCCCTAAAACAACATCGAGGTTTTTAAGCCCTATATCCGCATCTATAACACACACCTTTTCGCCGAACTTAGCGAGAGTACATCCTAAATTCGCTGTTATAGTGGTTTTCCCAACACCACCCTTTCCAGATGTTACGACAAAGACTTTTGCCACGTGGACATCACCTCACAAACCCCAAACGTAGAAACAAAAATCATGATCTCCTTAAATTCTATCATAATGAGATCAATTCAAATTTAACACAACATATTGGGTGGTAGATAACTATATACTATATGTTGTGTAGGTGGTAGATAACTCTCAAAAAGCGCATGTATAGAGAACTATTTAGTGGTAGAAAACTCATATCGACCTTCTGAACCGCATTTCAGATATTCCAGATCTATTTTATCTGATTTCTTTCCACAAAGAGAAGAGCTCCTAAATGGCTCCTGATAAGGGATAAAAGTTTTCTACCACCTTAAAACTCACTCATAAAGCAGCTTTTAAAAGTTATCTACCACTTTTCTACCACTTTTCTACCACCTTATTAAACTCACGGAAGTCGCATCAGAAAACCCTTTCACGAGTTATCTACCACTTTTCTACCACTCTACTACTACTACTATATAATGTTAATATATTGATTTAGTAGGAGGGAAGAATATGTTGGTAAAGAATTGGATTAACAAAGATTATCCATGTATAAACAGTACCGATGATGTAAAAACTGTTCTTAACGAGATGCGAAAGCATCGATTAGACTATGCTCTTGTAAAGGACAACGATGGCAAATTTGCAGGTTTTGTATACAAGAGCACGATTGCAAATCTGCGCTTGGATGAAAGAATAAACGAGTTTGTGGTGTTTCCCGATTTCTATGTCCATTCAAACAGTCACGTTGAGGAAGCAGCACTGACCTTTTTGGAAACACATGAACCGTGCCTTGCAGTTGTTACAGAAAATTTGGACATAGAAGGCATAATAACTCTTCAGGAGATATTGGAAGCCTTTATAGAGCTGACAGCAATGGATGAAGCGGGTACAAGGATATTCCTAAAACTTCCAGATATACCAGGACAGCTGAAAGAATTAATAGACATTCTTGCTGCAAGCAAGATGAACATTCTGTCCATAACAACGTTGAAGGAAGATGGTTATCGAAAGATTTCGGTTAAAGTTGATATGACGGATACTGAAGAGATTGCCAAGATACTGCAAGCAACCGAGATAACTTACGACCACATTGCACGGGAAGAAGGCTTTTGATGCAAGTTTTCTTGGGATTAGTTCAGGGATTAACGGAGTTTCTTCCAGTATCGAGTTCTGGACACATTGTTTTGCTCGGTGAACTTTTGAAAGTCAGGACAGACGTTGATTTTGTTGTCTTTCTGCATTTAGGGACATTGGTTGCTGTAACTGTTTTTGCTCTGAAGGGAATAAAGATTGCATTTTCTTCTTTCAGATTCCTTCTTGCGGTCATAATTTCTACACTTCCAGCTGTTTTCTTTGGACTGCTGTTTGAAGATTTCATTGATAAAACGTTCAGCTCTATTGAGTATTTGCCTATCTTCTTTTGTGTAACGAGCGTTCTTCTTATGACCTCGGATATGAAAGATGGGAAGAAAGACTTGAGAATGATGAGCTTTTCCGATGCTTTGATCATTGGTTTTTTCCAGGCTTCTGCTATTTTCCCAGGTATATCCAGAAGTGGAGCTACACTGGCGGGTGCTATTTTACTTGGCTACGATCCAGAAAGCTCTTTGGTTTATTCTTTTCTTTTGGCCATACCTGTGATAGGGGGAGCTACATTGCTGAAATGGAATGGTTCATCTTCACATTCTCCCCTCGTTTTCACTGTGGCTTTCGCTGCGGGATTGTTGGCTCTTATGATACTGAAAAAGCTAACGATAAATAGAAAGCTGAGATTTTTCTCAGTGTACTGTTTAATAATGGCAAGTGTTGCCCATTTTGTGCAAAATTGAAAGGAGACGAGAGATGAAACTTGAAGTTCTGGTGCCCGGTGGGACATTTAGATCGCCTCCCTATGTGATGGCTCCTTATGCGAGTATCTGTGTTCTGAGAAACTCTGAACACATTGTGCTGATAGAACCCGGAGGATTACCATCGTGGGAAGCTTTGGAGCGAGCTCTTGATGAACGGAAAATACATCCTGCAGACATCACCGATATAATCCTTTCCCATGTTCACATGGATCACGTGTTCTGCAGTATTTTCTTTGACAGGGCAACTGTTTATGTTCACGAAAGATACGCTGAGAAGAACTATTCTTCTTTTGGGTCTATAGCTGGGAAGTTCTATGAAATGGTTCTATCGAGTTGGAAGCGGATTTGCGCTCTCAAAGGTGGGGAACTTTTGTTCAATTGTGTAAAGGTTATTTACACTCCCTGGCACTCCTCAGAGCATTTGTCTTTTGTTGTTGATACTGAGAATATGGGAAAGGTTTTCATGCCTGGGGATATATGTCTTTCAAAAATACACTTTTTTGAGATGATTAAGGGCTACAGAAACGATGAAGCGTCGCAATTTGTGCGCACTACCGCTAAAGCGTGCGATTACATAGTTTTCAGCCACGATGACGTGATGAAACTCTAAATGATATACTGTTTAAAAAGGGGGAAGTTCCTTTGCTTATAGATGATTTTATACGGTACAGAGGGAAATTGAACGAAATCATAGACAAACATGGCAATATGCAAACAAAGAGGTTCATGAACTTAGACAGTGAGGTTTACAAAGATGGTGCGATTGATTCAAGAACTAAAGAGATGATGGGGCTGGTTGCCTCCATGGTTTTGAGATGCAATGACTGCATAAATTATCACATGATTCGCTGTTTCCAAATGGGTGTTAAGGATGAGGAGTTTTTCGAGCTTTTCAACGTGGCTCTTGTAGTTGGAGGATCGATAGTTATTCCTCACATGAGAAAAGCTGTAGATGTTCTTCAGGAACTCAGAGAGAAGGAGAGAAATGGCGAAACTATTTCTTTTTGATGGCACGGG
>QNAO01000086.1 GCA_003641785.1 Thermotogae bacterium | reverse complement strand
GGAGGCTACAGAAACCTGTACAACTTGAAGCAGACTCAACCCCTCGCTGAAAAAAGACTTCATCACGAAATTGAGAAGCTATCATCGTTCACCTCTGGTGACGTCGTTCTCTTAGATGGCTACGATCTTGAAACTCATCCAGAAGATCCCCTGGAGTATGTCAGTAGTGAAAACATTGTTAGAACTGATCCTGAAAGATTTGTGAATGCTGTTAAGAGCAGAAGAAAATCCCTGCCGGTCGTAAACGGAGAAATGATCAGCGGGAAGTATGCCAGTGTGTTTCCCGGAACTTTGTCAACAAGAGTTTATTTGAAGCTCGAAAGCGACGTAGTGTACAGGCTTCTGACAAGAACTGAAGTGTTGAATTTGCTTTTGGAAAAACATTTTGAAAAGAGCATCTGGAAAGAGTATTTGAAAACTCTGAATCACGACAACATATGCGGTGTGTGCACGGATTTTGTGCATCGTTCTATGGAGAGAAGTTACAGAAAACTGTATTCCTTTCTTGCAAATGAATTCACGAATTCCGCGGCGTCTTTGATTAGCAAAAGCGGTTTGGAATCGGGTCGATACGTTCTTTCGTTCAGCCCTTTTGAGTACGATGTGTGGTACTCAAATGAGAAAACATGCTACAAACTTCGAAGTTCAGGCATTGGTATTTTCAAAATAACTGATCACGATGCGAATAGAAAAGGCAAACGAGCGCTAAAGTGGAAAAATCGCTATTACCAACTGCACTTTGAGAAAGATGGATCCATAATTTTCAACGGAATCAAAGCTGGCGTGTTTCTTCTCGAAAAGGATTTGGGAGACACGTATTCATCGGATCCAAAGGAGATGGAGTTCGATGTCTGTGTTTTAGACATACACATCGCAAGCTTCGGAAACCACCACATGATAGTCAAGATGAAGAGGAAAATATCCACTGCAGGTGGCTCCATAGTAACGGACGAAACGATTGTGCTCGATGAAACACCTCTTGTAAAATGGTCGGCATGGATTGACACCACCAGTATGAAATCTAATTACAGGCTCTCGCTGTTGATGGAGACAGATGATGACAGATCGAGCATTTTTGCCAAAACTCCGTTCGATATTGTGAAGAGGCCTCGTGTTGACACGGATCTATTCTCAAATGAGCTTCCTCAAAGATTTAAGGGAGTGCTTCTTGCGGCACGCGAAAAAGATACGATACGTGATTTTCCTTTTCAAGGATTTGTGTGCCTCAGTGATGAGAAAAAATCAACAGGTGTTTTCGCGAAAGCCTTAAGAGAATACTCAATTGACAAGAAGGGTGTCATCAGAATCACTCTTGTTCGAGCTGTGGATTGGATTGCTAAAGAAAAAGTATCTACACGCACCGGAGATGCTGGGCCCAGAATTTTTGTGCCCGGTGCACGTTGTAAGGGGAAAATGCGCTTTGATCTGGCTTTTATCTCCATTAATAGTGATGTTCACAGCGAAGAATTCTTCAGATGGTATCAGCTCTTTGAAAATGAACCAGTAAGAGTTGATGTTAAGAACTCTCAGGGGATATTAAGAGAGCTGAGTGTTTACAGCGGCAATCTACCTTACACGGGTGCCGTAAGTGTGCACAACAGGATCTTCCTGAGGGTATACAATCCATACAACAAGCGTGTTTCAAACTTAGAACCGGGGCAGATAGGGCTTTGTGAGGTTCAGAGCGTTTTTCCGAGCAAAACTGTTGAAAACACAGAATCCCGTATCTACGATATACCGCAATTTCCTGTGAAGAAGCGAAACGACAGTTTCAGCAAGAACGATCTTGTTAGAATCGAAAAACAACTGAGCCGTTTGGAAAGAAAGACAAAACTTCTGACAGAAAGAGCTTCTTCCATGAAAAGGAATAGCCTGTCGTTTCACAAAGCGATGCACAAGATACTTTCTTTACAAAGAACACAACTGGAACTCAAACTTTCCCTGACTTTGTGTAAGGGTAGAACAATCGATCGCATAGCGTGGGAATTGAATGAGCTTCGATCAAAGAGGCGAACTTATGACTACATTTTGGAGTTGGCGGAGAGTGGAAGGAGCTGATCATCTGTGTGGAGTGTTCCAGAAGATGTTAGTGGTTTCTTAAGAGATATGGGGAATGTTGATATCGTGGTTGGAATTCCGAGCTTCAACAATAGAGACACAATAGGCTTCGTAGCCGAAGTTGCCGCGTGTGGGATAAAATCCACTGGACTGTCGGGGTTAATTGTCAACGCCGATGGAAAATCTTCTGATGGAACCGCTGACGCGTTTATGAAGTCAAAGACAGAAGATGTTCCAAAAACGTCTTACAGTTACATAGGCCCATCGGGCAAGGGAACGGCGATGAAAAGTGTTATGGAAGTTTCACAGATGCTCAACACTAAAGTGGTTGTCTTTCTGGATTCAGATTTGAGAAGTGTTAAGCCGTGGTGGATTGAAAGGTTGGCTGTACCAATACTTGAAGAAAAAGCTTCTTATGTGGCTCCTTTGTACCTGAGGCATAAATACGACGGTACGATAACCAACACCATATGTTACCCACTCACATCCGCGCTTTATGGGATCAAAATTCGGCAACCCATCGGCGGAGATTTCGGTTTGTCAGCCGAAATCATTCAAAAGATCCTTGAAAAACCAGCGGATATCTGGAAAAGCAACGTCGCGAGGTTCGGAATCGATATTTTCATGACAACAACCGCTTTGAACGAATCTGGAAGAGGTGTTTTTCAGGCAGCCCTGGGTGCTAAGGTGCACGATGCCAAAGATCCTGCCAAACACCTTGAAGGGATGTTCATGCAGGTTGTTGACACAATCTTCCGCCTTATGATAACTTACGAAGAACGCTGGAAACAAGTGTTTGATATCAATGAAGCGCAAATTTATGGAGAAAGTCCTCAGGAGAATATTGCGAAAATGACAATAGACGAAAACCTCCTGCAAAAACGAGCTAAGCACATGGTTTTCGAGGCCGCTGAAAAGTTGGAGAAATACCTGCCGAAGGAGCTCATTGAAAAAGTGCTGCAGCAAGGAGTTATAAGTTGCGAAGAATGGGCTTCTGTTGTTTTTAACAGTGCTCTGGTTTTTAAACATCGGCCGTCTGAACAGATTATTAAAAATTTGATTGGCTTTTATTTTGCAAGAGTCGCGGGTTTTGTAGAGGAGACTACGGGTCTTTCCTCTGAAGAGGCTGAAAGCGTAGTTGATCAGCAAGTAGATACTTTTCTCAATATGAAGCGCCGATTCGTTGAGAGGTGGTGAGAAGTTGATTTTTAACACGATTATGGGAATATATGAATCCCTGAGTTCTGTGGAGAAAAAAATAGCAGACTACATTCTAAACAGCCCTGATGATGTGATTCATTATTCCATAACAGAATTTGCTCACGTTGTTGGTGTGAGCGAATCCACTATATACAGACTTGTGCGAAAGATTGGATTCGATGGTTATCAGGTGTTCAAGATAGAACTAACACGTGACCTCAGCAGAACCGAGGAGTATATCAAGGGCTCTGATGGAAAGCTTTCCAGTATGATTTCGGAAATGAAAAACTCAATGGAGCATCTCCAGGAAACACTGAAACAGGAAGATCTTGACAAAGCCGTTGAATGGATTATTGAATCGCGAAAAGTCATATTCTTCGGTGTTGGTAGATCTGGGGTAGTCGCTGATTATGGTGGGCTTCTGTTTTCTTTGCTGGGAATCCCGGCTTTTCATTACAACGATCCTCATGTTCAGGTGATAGTGGCGGCGGGTCTTGGAAAAAAAGACGTTGTGATATCTATAAGTCACAGTGGAAATATAAGAGATACCGTTAAGTCCACTTTGACCGCCAAGCAGGTTGGAGCAAAAACAATTGCCATAACCTCCGGAACTAAGTCTCCACTGACCAAAGTTGCAGACCTTGTTCTATACAGTCCAGCCACAAAATTCGAAAAGCACGAATTTCTGCGCAGCAATCTTGGGGAGTTCGCCCTGACAGAGATCCTCTTTCGTCTCGTGCTTCAAAAAATCGCGAGTGAGAGGCAGGGCTTACTTGACAACGTTTCGGAGGTTCTGAAACCAAAGAAGTACACATCTGACAGTAAATAGCTAATTCTGGGGGTGTTAAACATGAAAGTTCTCTTCGTAGCCGTCGATGATTTTGAGGACTTGGAACTGTTCTATCCTTACTTCAGGCTGAAGGAAGAAGAATACGAGGTACTCGTGGCGAGCGACAGAAAGGGGCACATCAAAGGAAAGCATGGCTACCCTATCACAATTGATGTGAAGTTCGATGAAGTTGATATAGAAAAGTTTGACGCACTGGTCATTCCTGGAGGAAAGAGCCCAGAACGGGTACGGCTGAATGACGCTGCTGTGGAGATCTGTAGAAACATGTTTCTCAGTGGTAAACCCGTGGCTTCTATCTGCCACGGCGCGCAGGTGCTCATCTCGGCACAGGTGCTCGAGGGTAGAACTGGCACTTGTGTCGCCTCAATTAAAGATGACTTGATCAATGCCGGAGCTGAATACAGAGATCAAGAAGTTGTTGTTGACGGCAACTGGGTTAGTTCAAGACATCCGGGTGATCTTCATGCGTGGATGAGGGAGTTTCTCAAGTTGCTCAAAAAGACGGGCTGATTTTCACGAGGAATAACCGCAGGAAGCCCACAACTTTAGTAATGGTTGGATCTTTATCGGTAAGACGAAGCCATATTCCAAATTAAGTGGTGTATCTAATCTCTGCAAACTGCGAATTAGTTACCAGCTCTAATTGAATAATTCAATTTTAAAGAGCCGTCAGCTGTGTGAGAAAACACTTCAGCTCAGTTGAGCGGTATAAACCTCGGCATTCAGGACCGCGCAACCCGCAGCACCGCGGATGGTGTTGTGAACAAGTGCCACGAAGCGGATACTCGTTTCCGAAGTTTGAACCAATCTTCCCACACTCACTGTCATTCCGTTGCCAAGGTTTCTGTGCATACGTGGTTGTGGCGCGTCAGGAGCCCTCAGCAACACAACTGGCCTTTCTGGACATGAGGGAAGAGCCATATCTTCCAAAGGATTGAAGTTGTCAAACGCTTCAACGATACCGTCAAGTGATATTCGCTTTTGAGTGTTGATAAATACAGAGAGCATGTGGCCATCCTTGACAGCAACTCTGTTGCACTGTGCAGTGATGTTAAACGAAGCAGGCTTGAT
>QNAO01000085.1 GCA_003641785.1 Thermotogae bacterium | reverse complement strand
GAGATCTTTTGAAAGTCAGGGCTATCAAAGCAGATAAGCGGACGGGTGAGATTGATTTTGAGATTGTCAGCAGAAAGGATAAATCTTCAAAAGCACGGAAAAAATGATAAGGGCAATATCGTTTTCATTCACGGCTTGGGAGAGCACACGGGAAGATACCATGCTGTGATTCAGTCACTGGTAGAATCAGGATATCGTGTCAGTACATTTGATCTTCCCGGGCACGGAAAAAGCCCTGGAAGAAGGGGACATTTCTCGTTCAAGCAAATATTTCACCTGTTAGATGAAATGATTGTTCCCGGCGAAAGATCCTTCCTCATGGGACACAGTCTGGGTGGTTTGATAGCTGCGAGATATGCCCAGTGTAGGAGTTCAACACTCAGAGGGCTTGTTCTTTCTTCTCCTGCTGTATGCATTGGAAATGCTAATATGGTTCTCGAAATGGTCGCGCATCTTTTGGGAATTGCGTTGCCGTTTGTTGTTTTTAAAAATGGCATAAACCCAGATGATTTGTCCAGAAACAAAAGCGCCGTTGAGAACTATATAAATGATCCCCTGGTACATAACAAGATATCTGCAAAACTGGCTTCCGACATGTTCTGGCACTCCAGGAAGGTTCTGAAAGAAGCATCAAAGATAAACTGCCCAACACTTTTGCTCGTCGGTAGTGAAGATCGTATAACACCCACGGAAGGTTCCCACAGATTTTTCAAACACGTATCTTCATCAGACAAGGAATTTAAGGTCTATCAGGGAGCCTACCACGAAATCTTTGAGGATCCACAGCACTCATCTGCCTTGCTTTCAGATATGATCACATGGCTCGAAAAGCACTGATGAAAGTCATTTGCCTCCGATACCTTCTTCTGTATCTTTCAGCGCGTAAACTTCTGTTAGAGGAGGAAGGATTGAAAGTGGGTTAGTGGTTTTCCCAGAGAACAAGACCTCAAAATGCAGGTGGGGGCCTGTGCTCGCCCCTGTATTGCCCACGCGGCCAATCAAGAAACCTTCTTCAACCCACTGTCCAGTATAAACCGAGATTTTCGAGAGATGAGCATACCGAACCGTGGTGCTACCTGATTTTATCTCAACCATTAAGCCGTAACCGGAAGCTTCTCCCGCTCGAGTCACAACTCCCGCGCTGGAGGAAAATACTGGAGTCCCCTCAGGCGCAGCTATGTCTATACCCGTGTGGAAAGATCTTTTGTGTGTTATAGGATGAATCCTCCATCCATATGGAGAGGAAAATACTCCATATACAGGCCAAAGAAAACTCTTCTCTTTGTTGAAAGCCTTACCTATGCAGGACACCGGCACGAAAATAGAACTTCCTGCCCTTATGACATTTGTGGATAAATCATTTGCCACCTTCAAATCTTCAACAGTGGTAAAGAAACGCTTTGCTATTGTGTACAAACTATCCCCAGTCTTGACGGTATAGAGAACACCATCAGGTTGTGGTATAAGAATTTCTTGATTCACTCTTAAACACGAGGGAGTTAAAGTACTGTTCCAATCAAGAACGGTGCAAACTGAAACGTGAAATTTTCGTGCTATATCATAAAGCGTGTCTCCCGAGCGAACAACATAGTTAGTTATAAAATACCCCCCAAACACCAAAACAAAGCCGTTCAGCAGAAGGAAAAGGAATAGGAATATCCGCTTCAAACCTATCTCCCCTTTTTATACCATTTCTATCAACTTCTCAGCAATCCTGTGCACGGGAAGTACAAAATCGGCATATCCCTCGTCAACCACAGCTTTCGGCATTCCATACACAACGCACGTTTCCTCAGACTCGGCAATGACCTTGCCGGAATAGTACTTCACCTTGAAGCAACCCTTTGCGCCATCTCTTCCCATGCCTGTCAGTATTATAGCTACTGTGTCTTTTTTGTACAGCTCTGTGACTTTGTCAAGTGTAAAATCCACAGAAGGCCTAACGTTGTTTATCTTATCAGATTTTTCAAGGAATACCTCAATCGTCGAATTCCTGTCTTTCACTCCCATGTGGAAATCCCCTGGTGCTATGTAAACAAATCCTTTTTCAACACGCTCACCATCTACCGCTTCTTTCACAGTGAGCTGTGATATCGAGTCGAGTCTTGCTGCGAGGGATTTTGTAAAAACTGGTGGCATGTGTTGAACGATCATAACAGGGGCAGGAAAATCCTTGGGTAGCCTTGGGATTACTTGTTCCAGGGCTTTGGGACCGCCGGTTGAAGAACCAATAACAACCACTTTGCTGGTGCTCACTAAGTGTCTTCTCTTCAACGCCAATGATGGCAACATCTGAGGGCTTTTTCTCAACTTGGAGAGATCGACGATCGCCGCCTCTCTTATTTTTTCTATTAGAAGGTCTGCGACCTGCCTAAAGCTCATTGAAGTTGATCCTGCAGGTTTCGTGATGAAATCAACAGCCCCCAAGGTCAGAGCCCTAAGGGTGATGTCTGCTCCTTCTTCGGTAAGACTGCTGACCATGATAACTCTGGTGGGGAAACTCTTCATAAGCTGTTTCAAGACTTCTATCCCATTGAGTTTGGGCATTTCTACATCAAGAGTCACCACATCCGGCTTTTTCTTTGGAATGATTTCCAGAGCCTCAATGCCATCTCTGGCGAACCCGACAACTTCCATATCCTGCTGAGAATCGATTATGTCTTTGAGTACCATTCTCATGAACGCTGAATCATCTACCACTACGACCGATATCTTCCTATTTTCCACCTCTTACCGTCCTCCTTATTAAAAACATAACGGGGAAAGACAGCAAGAAGCCGAGTCCGAACACAGTGCCAATCAACGAATGCCATTTGAAAAGAGCCCTGCCCAAAACAATGACACCAACGACAATCGAAAACAGAGAGTACCACAAAACAATTCCAGCTGCAATGTCCTTTATTCTCTTGATTCTCATATCTACTTTTTCACTATAAAAATCCATTAGTTCCTCGATTAAGGTGTTCAACAACTCCGCTCCTATAACAGAGAAAACGGCGAAAGAAAGCCAGAGTATCTCTTCCTTAGAAAGATTCAAAAACAGTGACAGTGCTATCACTGTCGTTCCTATTAAAAAGTGTATTCGAAGGTTCTTCTCATCTGCTATCGCGTCAAGAATCCCTGTAATAGCATGGGAAAAAGACTGAACTATATTATTCGAACCCAATTGTCGTGGTTTTTCTTTCTGTTCGTGGTTTGTACTCTTTCTCGATAATCGAGAAACCATATTCTATCGCCTCGATATCTGTTTTGTGATACCTTTGAGGAACAATTTTCTTGATGGATTCGACGATACTTTCCTTAGAAACAATGTTAGTCGCTCTTGCCAACGCGCCCAGTCCAATCATATTTCCAACCATGGGGGTTCCAAATTTTTCCACAGCCATTTTCGTGAATGACTTGAAGATTATCTTTTTTGTAACACGCAAAACGTTATGGGGAATACTGTTAACAAAAGTTGAGTCTATGAGTATCACACCGTTGTTCTTCAAAGCACTGCAATAAACAAGTAGTGGTGAAGAGTGCATGAAATACATAATATCAAAATGATCTGCCTTTGGATAATCTATCTCGTTCTCGCAGATCAAGACATCACAGTAACTTATTCCCCCCCTAACTTGTGCACCGTAAGACTGAGTATGGACCACGTTTTTGCCCGTTACTACTCCCGCGTTCGCGATGATCAACCCAGCAAGGATGTTGCCTTGACCACCTATCCCAGCAATTCTCAGGGCTAAAGGATCTGCGAGGATCATCTCATTCACCTCCGGATGCATCTTTTAAACAATGTTCATACATTTCGTAAAATGTTGGCCGGCTTTCATCACTTTCGAATTCTCCAATTACAATCTTGTTGCTCAGTTCTTCTGGGGTTAGAGTCTTCGATTTCTCAATCGTCACGGAATTGCTTTTAAAATATTCAAGCATTTCCGCTGGTTCGGGCATTTTGTTGTATCTGCCAAAATAGGTGTGACAATTTGTCACGACGTCCACAACAGCCATGCCCTTGTGCTGTATGGCTCTTGTGAGGTAACGTGTGAGCATGGTATAGTGATAAACAGTGCTCCGCGCTATGTACGTTGCACCTGCCGCCTTTGCCAGTTTGACCACATCTATCGGGGTTTCAAAGTTACCACATGGAGCGGTTGAAGCGATTTTCCCTTTAGGAGTCGTTGGCGAGTTTTGTCCACCAGTCATCCCATAGATCATGTTGTTGAAAACGATCACAGTGATATCGACATTTCTGCGACATGCGTGGATGAAATGGTTTCCACCTATAGACAGAAGATCTCCGTCGCCTCCCAGCACAATGACGTTAAACTCTGGTCGAGAAAGCTTCACTCCCGTTGCAAATGCAATTGCTCTGCCGTGAAGAGTGTGCATTGTGTTGAAATCTATATATCCCGTTGCTCGAGATGAACACCCTATTCCTGAAATCACTGCCACTCTATCTCTTCGTAAAGACAGGTTATGAATAGACTGAAGAATCGCTTTCAATATTATGCCATTGCCGCAGCCCGGGCACCAAACAGTCGGCCATCGGTCTATCCGCAGGTAGCTTAGAAGATCATTTATTGCCAACATTTTCACCTCCAGAAAGTTCTATTTGCTCTGCGTTGATATGACACACCTTAAAAAAATAATCGGTTAGAGGATCCGGATAGTCCTCGTTATAAACCACACGAACTATGCCAGCGTTGATAATCAAGCGGGCACACACAGAGCACGGCTTTGACGTAACATACATCGTGGCTCCACGAGTCTCGATACCAAATTTCGCGGCTTGAACGAGAGCATTCTGCTCTGCATGAAGAGCATAGCACAGTTCCTGGTTTTTTCCCGATGGAATATTGAGATCATCTCTAATGCATTTGATTGAGTCACAATGCGGGAATCCAGAAGGAGGTTGATTGTAACCTGTGGCAAGGATTCTGTTTTCTCGAACTATCAGGGCACCGACTTTTCTGTGATGACACGTCGATCTCTCACTAACCAGAAAAGCGACTCTCATGAAGTAAGAGTCCCACGATTCTCTTTCGTCTTTGTCATTTTTCGAAAACATCACAGATTTCAGATATTCCTCTAACATCTCGCTTTCATTTCTCATGGCATTACTTACTATACAACATGTACACGTGATTTTTCAATTTTTAAAAAGGATTGCTGTATCAATTTTTTGATATCGTGCAGTTGAAT
>QNAO01000084.1 GCA_003641785.1 Thermotogae bacterium | reverse complement strand
GAAATCCCTACCTCAAGGGGAAGTTCCAGATCCTGTGAACCCCCCATCCGGGTGCCGGTTTCATCCCAGATGCAGCGTTGCGAGCGAAGAGTGCTCTGCTATCGAGCCTCAACTGATAGAAACCGAGAAAGGGCACTTCGTTGCTTGCCATCTTCACAAATGAAATTAGATTGATTTCTTTTCCACACGTTGTTCTCGAGATTGATATCAGAAAATCACACCTACACGAGAAAACATTCACTTACTAAATAGCAAAAATCGGAAATAAATTCAGATTCCATGCCTGATTGTTGACTGCATAACATCCTTTTTGCTATATTACTTATGTATATAGATTTTGTTAGCAATCGAACCGAGATCCCCTAAGCGATGATTTTGCATGTTGTGTTGGCGGAACAACATTTTCGAATTATGCATTTCAAAGCAGGGGGTGAAAGAGTATGAAAAGGGTCATGCTGTTACTGTTGTTAGCTGTATTTTTGGTCAGTATGGTTATGGCCGGTGAAGTTCCTGTCATTAAGATTGGCGCGATCTTTCCTCTCACGGGGCCAGCAGCCGCAACTGGATACAAGCTCAAGTATGCAGTTGAGGTTGCCCAAGAGATTATCAACGGCACGTATCCAGAAATAGGATTGGAGTTAGCTCAAGCCGCGGGGCTTCCTAACCTTGGCGGTGCAAAGGTAGAATTTGTCTTCGCCGACCATCAAGCAAATCCAGAAATTGCGATGTCAGAAGCAGAAAGACTAATACGCAATGAAGGAGTTGTCGCTTTGATAGGCTGCTATCACAGTTCTGCAACGAAACCAGCAAGCCAGATAGCAGAGAAGTATGGAATACCTTTCGTAGCCGGTTCTTCCAGCTCAGCCGCTTTAACTGAGAGAAATCTCAAATGGTTTACGAGGATAGCACCTCACGATGGTATGGAAACTGTTTTCTTCTTTGACTACCTGAACTATTTAAACGAGAAATTCGACGCGGGAATTCACAGGATCGCGGTTGTGTATGTTGACAATGAATACGGTGTGCACGCAGCGCAAATGGTGAAAGAAAAAATAAAGAACTATGAAGAATATGGATTTAAATTGGTAGCCGATGTAAAGTATCCAACAAGTGCAACAAATGTCGACATTGAAGTTCAGAAAATCAAAGCTGCGAAGCCCGATGCCATATTCCACGCTTCCTATATCGGTGACATGACCATGTTCGTTAAGAAGTACAAAGAATTCAATGTGGTTCCCAAGGCGGTTCTTTCATACTGCGGAGGATATCAAGATCCACAGTTTGTAATAAACCTCGGCAAAGATGCCGATTATTTCTCGGGACCGGCTGCAACAACTCCAGCACTTTTTGAGAAAATGCCGATTCTTGCTAAAATCGACGATATCTACAAAGTAAAGGCCGAGGTAGATATCGATGGTCCAACTCTGGAGGACTTCGCCTCAGCGATGGTCATAGCAGAAGCGATTAACCTCGCGGGTTCGACTGATCCCGAAAAAATACTCAGTGTTCTGAAAGATCACGAATTCGCTGCTCCCTACTTTGTATCTGGTAAGATTAAGTTCGGACCAGATGGCCAGAATATCTATTCCGCATCAGTTATGACGCAGATCTTGGATGGAGTCTACGAAGCAGTGTGGCCTGAGACCTATCAAACAAAGGAACCAGTACCCTACTTCCCAGCTTGGAAAGACCGATAAGTGAATCAATACAAGAGATTTGGGGGGCTGTTTGCCCCCCATTCAAAATACTTTGAGAGGGGATGCACATGCTTTTACAGGTGCTTCTAACAGGTGTTTTAATTGGTTCTGTTTACTCACTTGTAGCCGTTGGTCTAACACTTGTATGGGGACTCATGGACATAATAAATTTCGCCCACGGAGAGTTTTTGATGATTTCTATGTATACGACTTTCTGGTTGTACGCGCTTCTAAAATTTGATCCTTTAGCATCTCTGCCAATTGCTGTGGGTGTGGTTGCTCTGGTGGGAGTTTTAACTTACAAGCTTGTTGTGAAGCGTGTGGCGAATGCCCCCGGCTTAATGGCTCTTCTTGCGACTTTTGGCTTGAGTCTTTTCATTAGAAATCTGGCACAGTTTCTGTGGAGTCCCAATTATCGATTTGTGAGTGAATCCTTGCTCACAGACAAGAGATTTATCATAGGGGATCTTATAATAGGTCTGCCACAACTCGTTGCCGCCGTGGGAAGTTTTGCGATGACTTTGATAATAGCGTTGCTGATAAAGAAAACGAAAACTGGAAGAGCTATTCAAGCCACGGCACAGAGTAAAGACATAGCAGAGCTCATGGGTGTCAATACCGAGCGGATATATGCCATAACGTTCGCGATTTCTGGAGCGTGTGTTGGTGTTGCAGGCGCTCTGTTAGCAAACACCTTCCCTGTGTATCCCGAGTGTGGTGCGATGTACGGATTGCTGGCTTTCGTTATCGTGGCACTGGGTGGATTTGGCAACATCTGGGGCGCTTTCTACGCTGGTATACTGATTGGTCTTGCTGAAACACTCGGTGGATTCTACCTCGGAACACAGTTTAAATATGCAATCGCATTTTTGATCTATCTGTTAGTACTGCAGTTCAGGCCAAAAGGTCTTTTTGGGTGGTGAGTAAGTAATGAAGAACAGGGCGCTTTATCTAATTTTCGCTGCTGTGCTGGTTCTTCCATTTGCCATCACAAACGTGAATTTCCAGCACGTCATGATAATGTTTCTGATATTCGCATCTCTGGGCGAATCTTGGAATATAATCACCGGTTTTGCGGGACAAACTTCTTTTGGACACGCGGCGTTTTTCGGCATTGGAGCATACACTTCCACGGTACTTTTCTACAAATTTGGTGTAAGCCCATGGGTGGGTATGTTGTTAGGAGCCGGCATCGCGGCTGTTGTTTCAGTGATTGTGAGTTACCCCTGTTTTCGACTGAGAGGCCATTATTTTGCCATTGCCACTCTGGCGGTCGCGGAGATTATTAAACAGCTCTTCGTAAGCTGGGACTATGTTGAGGGAGCAACGGGGATTTCAATACCTGTTGTCGAGGATAGCTTTATCGCTATGCAGTTTCATGGATCAAAAATACCGTACTTCTTAATAGGCTTCGCGCTGTTCTTCTTAATCGTTATGGTAGCGAGATCCATAGAAAAGAGCAAGATGGGCTTCTATTTAAAGGCAATTCGAGAAAGTCACGAAGCAGCGGAAGCTCTTGGAATTAACCCCAGAAAATATAAACTGTTAGCCATGATGATAAGCTCCGCCTTGACTGCACTTTTAGGCACTTTGTATGCTCAGTACATCTTGTACATCGATCCATTCATGGTTTTCAGCCTCGAGATATCCATGAAGATTGTTCTGTTATCAGTGCTTGGAGGACTTGGAAATATCTACGGCCCAATAATTGGGGCGGCTATCTTAATACCTCTTTCAGAGTACACAAGGGTGTTTTTGGGTGGTACAGGTAAGGGGATTGACCTCATGATTTATGGCGCTCTCATCGTTCTTATAGCCTGTTTTGAACCGCATGGAATCATCGGGTTGCTGAAGAAGAGAGGCAAGAAGAGAGGTGCTCTCTATGCCAAAACCAATGCTTGAAGCCAAAAATCTGACCATGAAGTTTGGAAACTTAACTGCCAGCAACAACGTTAGCTTTTCTGTAGACAAGGGAGAGATAGTCAGTCTGATAGGTCCAAACGGGGCCGGGAAAACCACAATCTTTAACTGTATAAGCGGTTTTTACAAACCTTTTTCTGGAAGAGTGTATTTTGAAGGAAAAGATATTACAGGACTTTCTCCATACAAGATCACATCAATGGGGCTCACTCGCACGTTTCAAATAGTTAAGCCTCTGAAAGAAATGACCGTCAAGGAAAACATTCTCACTGGAGCATTCTTGAGAGCAAGCTCTCGTAGTGAGGCAGAGAAGATAGCGGATGAAATTTTGAAGATCACACATCTATCAGAAAAAAAAGACGTTCTTGCTGGTAGTCTCACTACAGCAGATAAGAAAAGGCTTGAAATAGCACGAGTGTTAGCCACGAAGCCCAAAATGATAATGCTCGATGAAGCTATGGCGGGTCTGAATCAAACCGAAACAAAGGAAGCAATGGAGCTTTGTCTGAACCTCAACAAGCAGCACGGCATAACGCTTTTAATAGTTGAGCATGTTATGGAAGCTATCATGCCAATTTCGAATAGAGTCATCGTACTGAATGCAGGAGAAAAAATCGCCGAGGGCTCTCCCGAGGAAATTGTAAACAATGAAGAAGTGATAAAAGCTTATCTGGGGGAGAGATATCATGCTAAAAGTAAACAAACTAACCGCAGGGTATGACAACGTTCCAGTTGTTTTTGACGTTAGTCTTGAAGTAAGAGAAGGCGAGCTTGTTTCAGTGGTGGGTTCGAATGGAGCCGGAAAGACAACAATTTTGAGAGCGATATCCGGATTGTTGAAGCCAATCTCTGGCAGTATCGAGTTCATGGGCAAAAGAATAGATAAACTCCCCGCTCATGAAATTGTCAAGCTGGGTATAGCACACGTGCCAGAGGGGAGGCACATTTTTGGTAAGATGAGCGTCAGAGATAACCTTCTAATGGGAGCCTACGCAATTGAAGATGATGCGGAAGTCAACCGCCTGTTAGATAGGGTGTACGAGATATTCCCAGTATTAAAGGAAAGAGAGAAACAGAAAGGTGAAACCATGTCTGGAGGCGAGCAGCAGATGCTTGCCATAGCGCGGGCTCTTATGGCAAAACCGAAACTGCTTTTGGTAGATGAAATGTCACTTGGACTGATGCCGCTCATGGTTGACAAAGCGCTGGATGTTCTAAAACACGTGAACAAGACGGGTGTAGCTGTGTTAATGGTTGAACAAAAGGTTCAGGAAGCTCTGGAAATAGCTGATAGGGGCTACATTCTCCAAACTGGAAAAATCGTTGCCCAGGGGACGGGTCAAGAGCTTTTGGGTAGCGAATTAGTGAAACAAGCTTACATGGGTATGTGAATTTCTCGCATTTGGGAGGAATGAATTGGGGCACTGTTTTCTTATCTGCCCTATCACTGGTCGTAGTCATCATTTATTGATTGAAAATCGATCATTTTTTAATTTAACTGAATGATACAATATCTTTGAGGTGGACTGCTCTTAAGGGTTTAACCCTATGCCCGCTGAGATGGAAATTGAAATACTAAACAAACTCTTAGATAATCTACCATATGTTGAGTATTCCATTGTTGAAGCGGG
>QNAO01000083.1 GCA_003641785.1 Thermotogae bacterium | reverse complement strand
GACAAGCCCAGGCAGGACAAAAAGAAATCCGGCCCATTTTCGCTTTGTTTTACGTTTCACTACCGACACTCCTTAGATATTAAGATACAGGGGGGAGAAATCCCCCCTCAAAATTATTTGTACTCTGCCAAAATATCTTCGATATCCAGGGCAGCTTCTGTGAGGGCATCCTCAGCTGTGTATCCTCCAACAATTGCATTTTGCCAGGCTAGATCTACTACATCGTTGATCTGATTCCAGCCAGGATGAGGCGATCGAGCAACAGCGGTCTCAAGTTGTTTCATGTACGTTTGAAAGTAAGGGTGATTCTGGATTACTGGGTCATTGACAAGGTCCTTGCGAACTGGCATTTGACTGACTTCAACAAAAGCCTTCTGAACTTCGTAGGATGTCATGTACTTCGCGAACTCCCATGCGGCTTCCTTGTGTTCTGAAAAAGCCGAAATAACGATGTCTTCCCCACCAACTACCGACCGTGAGCCACCCTTGCCAGCAGGGAAGAGGGCGTAGTTGATTTCAGCATCTGGGTACTGACCTTTTATGATGGGCCAACTCCAGGGGCCGGCAATGATCATTGCATAGATACCTTCAGCATATCCTTCAAATGTGCCTATTCCGCCACCACCGACCACAGTGTCAGCGATGTATCCACCCTCATACAGGTCTTTGAATGTTCTGAGCGCCTCAATACTTTCTTGAGAATTTACGTATCCCTCAGCTTTGGAGTTTGATGGATCGAGAATGTAGCCACCAAAGGAGTAAGTCCAGGGTATAGAATTCCACGGTCCTAATCCGTAGTCTGCATAGCCCCATTGGTCAATTTGACCGTCACCATCTTTGTCCTTTGTAAGCATTTTGATGTAATCAATGAACTCCTCCATTGTTTCTGGAGGACCAGCGAGACCCGCTTCTTCGAACAATCTTTTATTCCACAAAAGAACGCGGGTGTTCGTATCTAAGGGCAACCCATAGTAGTTACCTTTCCAAAAACAGGTAGAAAGCGGACCGGGAAGGAACTCGTCCTTGAGGGCGTTGAACTCCTCCGGGAAAGCCTTATTCAGCGGTAACAGGACTTCAATATCACCAAATTGCGGAACCCAGATGATATCCATTCTGATCACATCGGCGAGCTCACCAGTCGCAGTACTGACAATTAATCTCTGTCTCATGTCATCATAATTTACTTGCGTCTCGACAACTCTTATGTTTGGATGCAGCCTTTCAAATTCCGGAATTATTTTCTCAGTCAAGAGCTTATACTCTCCGGAATTGGTGCTATAGGTGTGCCAGAACGTTATCTCTTCGACACCAAAGATGACCGCACCGGCTATGAGAAGTGTTAATACAAGAAGTAACTTTCTCATTTGGAACTCCCCCTTTCTATTTTTGAGAAACTCTGAAGAGCTTCTCGTCTATTAGCTTATAGATTGAGCCTAAGGCCCAATTTTCCTGGTTGAGATCGTCCACTTCGAAGACAACGCCTTCACCTAAACGTCCAAAACTGTTTTTCACGGCAAATTGTATGGCATTGTCGAGAAAATCCTCTGCAAATTCAAGTGCTTCACCACCAATGAGTAGATAATCAGGTGCCAACGTGTTTATGATATTCTTCAAAGCTATTCCCACAAGCTGAGCGTATTCGTCAAAAACACGTTGGAAGGCTTTGCGGTCGGTTCTCTTCGCATTTCGAAGGTACTCTATTTCGGATCTTTCTGATTGCCTCACAGACTTGTAGAGCTCTTTGAGACCTTTATGCGTCGTAGTGTTAGCAATTTTTCTTACTAAAGCCGCAAATGACGCCTCTGCTTCAAGGCAGCCCCTGCTTCCACATGTGCACAAAGCACCATCTTGTACAACAGTCATGTGCCCAATTTCGCCCACACCGCCTTTCGCAGTGTGGATTTTTCCATTGATAATCAAAGCACCACCAATTCCAACGCCAAGAGTTACTACTACAGCATTTGAATGATTTCTTGCATTGCCAAGCCACAAATGACTCATCGCAAACGAGTCTACATCGTTCATAACAAGTGCCTCGCAGTGAAAGGTTTTGCTAAGCATTTCAACAATGGGTACATCGCGCCACTTGAGTAGAAAAGAGTCTTTCACTAATCCTCTTTCTGAGTCAACAACACCAGAGACAGCAACTCCAATTCCAAGGAGCCTGTCCTTAGTATGGATATGAAAGCTGTTCCAGCAAGATTTAATAATAGAAACTATTGATTTAGGGTCATTCTCCTCAGTTTCACATTGTTTCCTTTCAAGAGGTTTTCCAGTAAAATCTGTGGCTACAAGCTCAACATATCCCACGCCAATCTTGATACCCAGAAAACAACCAAACGAGGGGTTTAGAGAAAGTAGTACGGGTCTTCGACCACCGGAGGACTCGGCAGAACCAACTTCGCGTATCATACCTTGCTTCATCAGGCTTGCCGTTATTTTTGTAACAGTAGCTGGGCTCAATCCTGTGATCTTGGCTATGGAAGCTCTATCAATTCTGAGGTTTTCGTGTATCGTTCTGAGTATGAGCTTTTCGTTTAGTTCCTTTATTAAATGTTTTGATCCCTTTGTGTTCATGGCATCACTACTTTCTTTCTTCACTAAAGAAACTATCATCAGTATAGAGCAACTCTTTTTCCAACACAATAACTAGTATTCGCAATTATTACGCGTTACTACTGATTACGGTCCTATTTCTTGCTCTTTTGAGCCCATACATACACATGCTTATCTATGACTATTTCGATAGCGGTAGATACGCATTTTGTCGAAAACGCTCAAAAACAGTAGATATTTGCACATTCATGGAAATAAACTGCCTATATTATTTACCACGAGCCGTCACAGTGTTTGGTGTGACATGTGAATTGTAATAGTATGGAAACGATTCCATAGGGAAGCGTTTCCATACTATTTCTTAAGGGGGAATACCATTGAAAAAACCCACCATCAAAGATATAGCGAAGAGAGCTAAGGTTGGCATTGGCACTGTCTCAAGAGTAATCAACAACAGCGGGTATGTTTCTGAAGAAACGCGAAAGAGAATAGAAAAGGCTATAGAGGAACTTGGTTATCAACCTGATCCAACGGCCAGAGGGCTTGTGTCAGGATTGACAGGAATGATCTCAATCGTTGTGCCCATGATACGTACAGAATTCTATGATCGTTTAGTTGAAACTATTGATGACTTCCTTGCAGTGAATTCATATGATACTGTAATTTTTCCACTACTCTCGGAACACAGACTGCAGAGGTTTTCTTCAAAAGGGGCGTTTCTTTACAGAACAGATGGCATTATCATGGCATCAATGCCTGTTCACAAACTCTTTGATGGTGGCAAGGTTCCAACTGATAGGCCTGTTGTTCTCGTAGATATGTATTCCAACAGATACGACTGTGTCTACATTGACAACGTTGAAATAGGGAAAATCGCGGCAGATGTTCTCCTTGAACACACCGCTAATCTTTATGTTTTAACGTTTATTGAACCTGACAGCATCTTTACTTCTGGCGTTTTCAAAAAGAGAGTGTCTGGTTTTAAAAATGTGCTGAGAAATAACGGCATTAAATTCACAAAGAAGAGGATTTTTCACAGTGAACTTGACCTGCACTACGCGTTTACTCAAGCTACTCAGATATTGAAGGAAATGGAATCTTTTCCAGCAGGTATCTTTGCAACATGTGATCTGTTCGGCTATGGAGCCATACTTGCCGCGAAGAACCTGGGCATAGAAGTCGGTAGAGATCTATTTGTGATTGGCGTTGATGACCAGAGCTGGTCTGAAGACATAGGACTCACCACCGTGAGACAACCAGTGGAAGACATGAGCACCACGGCATCAGAGATTTTGCTTAACAGGATTACCAAGGGTAAGTCTTGTAAAAAGACAAAAATCAAATTTGATCCTATTATAATACGGCGGCTCTCCGCCTGATGGAGGTGAAAGTTATGCGGAAGTTGTTTGTGTTTCTCTGTATTTTGACTGCTACCACGTTGATGTTGGCATCAACATCTCTTGTGTTCTGGCATTACTGGGATGGGGCAAATGGGAAAAAACTTGAAGAGCTTGTTGAGTGTTTCAACAAGGAGAATCCAGACATTACAATTAAATCTGTTTTTATTCCCGGATCTGAGCTACTCTCGAAGATTCAAACGGCGACTCTTTCTGGTAGAACACCTGATCTTGCAATATCAGATATCATCGGCATACCCCTTCTTATAGAAACCGGCAAGTTGGTGGATCTTATGCCGTTCATAAACAGGGATAATTACGATGTATCGGATTTCTATGAACAGCAATTAGTCTACGGGCGCAAAGGAAATCAGTTGTACAGTCTTCCTGTAAGTACAAGCAATCTTGGACTTTTCTGGAACAAGGAAATCTTCGCGCAAGCCGGCCTTGATCCCGAAGTTCCACCAAAAACCTGGGAGGAACTGGTAGAATTTGGAAAGGTTATAAAGGAAAGGACAGGAAAATGGGGCTACGAGTTATTTACACAGGGTGGCGAAGGAACCACGTGGCAGTGGCAAGTCTTCCTGTGGAGCACAGGAGGGGAATTTTTAGATCCCAAGAGTAACTATACTGAGGCCGTGTTTGATTCTGAAGCAGGAGTTCGAGCGCTCCAGTTCTGGGTGGATTTAGTCAATAAATACAAGATAAGCACAATTGCTCCATGGGGTCTCTTTGGTCGTGGTGAAGCAGCCATGGTCATGGATGGATCCTGGATGGTTCAATTCTTTCCAATGCAGGTCGATTTCGAGCTTGGAGCCGCCCCGTTCCCTTATCCCAATGATGGTCATCCCGCAACAAACATGGGTGGTGAGCAAATATTCGTGTTCAAAACAACCCCAGACAAGGAAGAAGCTGCGTGGAAATTCATAAAATGGTTTACGAGTACACCTATTCAGGTAGAATGGGATAAGGCAACAGGATTTATTCCTGTAAAGGCTTCTGTTGCAGCAGATAAGGGATATCTGGCATATATCAAAAACACAAGACGGCTGCTTCTTCCATTTGTGGAATCCCAAAAACATGCACATGCAAGGCCACCCGTGAAGCAGTATCCGCAGATATCGGACATAGTGTCTAAGGCAATATTAAACGCGTTGTATGGAAATGCAACACCAGAATCTGCGCTTCACAACGCGGCAGAAGAGGTTAACTCGCTGCTCAAGTGAGGTAGCAAAAATGTCAAAATTCCAAGGTTTTCGGGGTGGGAGCACGTACCACCCCGTTTTTAGACAAAAGTTTATTC
>QNAO01000082.1 GCA_003641785.1 Thermotogae bacterium | reverse complement strand
GTTCCGCCATCGACTTTTGCCTCGCTCCAGTGTGTTGAGAAACAAGGGCAGAAGCCGCGATGGAGAAACCAGAAGAAAGTGATATGAACACGAATATTATCGGAAAAGCCACAGTTGGAGCCGCCAGTTCGACTTTGCCGAGTTTTCCAAGCCAGAACGCATCTGTGATGTTGTAAATCGTTTGCAGAAAATTTGAAACAACCGTTGGCCACGACAGACCAAGCAGGACGGCGTACACACTCCCGTTCAGAATGTCAATTCTCTTTTTCGACATATAGAGCCTCCAATTGTTCGTTGTGCTAATGATTTTAACACATCTTATTTTATTTTCAAATAAAAGTCATCTATCAAAGGACGAACACCGTTCAGAAGAACGTTGAAGGGAGGTCCAAGTTTTGTGACTTCGTTCGCGGAGGCGGGTTCGAAGTCGCGCTCGTCAAAGCAACCATTGACGTTATAGACCACACGATGGGCTTGTTCGAGATCACAGCACGTTTCAACCGTTCCATCCGGGTTGATCACAAGGAGTTTTTCTCCATCTTGAACCGAACCGGTAAGGCTCAGGATGGTCTGCCCATCGCTTGCCATACCCGAGACAACCTTCGCGGCGACGGGCAATTTTCTAAAGTCGCTGAACACCTCAGAGAGCTGGGAGAATTTCTTGGTTGTGTTCCACTTGAATGGAGTGAGCGGAAAGCCAAGAGCCCTTTTTTCAAGCTTCGCTACATCCAGCTCACTCAAAGAAAAATTCTCTACAGAAGTCTTTTTTCCAAACACGGAAGATATTTCAACAAGATCTGGATCGAAACCCTGCACGAATATCTTGTACTGTTTCACGGCGAGTTCTCTGTCACCGTATATTTCGTCAAAAACGCCCGCGTGAACAAGATCTTGAAGCACAGATCTTGGTATTTTAAGGGTTCTTGCGATATCACGTATGTTCTTCAGCTCCGGCGGTAACTTCTTCAGCGCGTCGGCGAGCGAGGGACCGATACCGGGTATAACTTCCAAAGGCAGATTGAACGTTTTGCCGTGGCTGCTTTCTTCTTTTAAAGTTGGAGGAAGCACCTTTATGCCAGCGGATCTGAGCTCCTGAACTGCCAGAAATATCTTTTCAGAATTAGCGGCATTGTACTTCAAATAGTGTTCAAAAAACTCTTCAGGGTAGTGTGTCTTTAGATACGCGATCCAGTAGCTGAGTTTTGCGTACGCGACGCTGTGAGATTTGTTGAAAGCGTAGCCCGAGAAACCTTTCAGAAGTTTTATTGTTTCATCGATAAAAGATCTGTCAAAGCCGTGCTCTTCCATGCCGCTTTTCAAAGCGCTGAGCGCGTCCTCCATGACACGCTGACTTTTCTGCGAAATTGCCCTTCTGAAAGAATCAGCCCGCGCGGGAGACATTCCCGCCACGTTCATTGCGAGTTTCATTATTTGCTCTTGATATATAGGAATACCAAGGGTTTCAGTGAGCACCGGATCCACGGATCTGCTCTTTTTGCATCCCCTCTTGCGATCTCCGTACTCTGCTGGGAGATTTCCCTTCAAAGGGCCCGGGCGGTTCAGTGAAAGAAGAATCGAAAGCTCTGTCAAATTCGCTGGTCTCACCACACGGCAAAGACCGCGCGCACGAGGTTGCTCAAGCTGGAAAACTCCAAGAGTTCTGCCTTTTGCTATGTTAAGGAATGTTTCTTTATCGCAGGAAGGAAAATGTTCTAAACTCACTTTTCTTCTGATGTCTTCAAGCATTGAAAGTGTTCTGAGGCCGAGGATATCGACCTTGGTCACGCCTATCTCTGATAGAGATTCAAAATCGTACTCTAACACCGGAAAGTCTGTGTTCGACACCAGGGGAAGATTGAGTTTTCTATTACATATCACAACACCCGCCGCGTGAACACTAAGATGCCGCGGCAATCCTTCCAGAAGTGGTGCAACACGCTGTAAAGAGAATTTCCTCGGTAATTTTCTGAGGTCGTTCACAAGAGATTTTCTTGTTACAGTGGCGAACGTGGAGATCTGCGCTACAAATGGGAATCTTTTCGACAGCGCCTGTAGCAGCTCTTTTCTTTTTCTATCCTCCACATCCAGATCTATATCTGGTGGATCCCTTCGTTCCTCGTTGAGAAACCTTTCAAAGAGAAGATCAAATTCGAGTGGATTTACCTGTGTTATGCCCAAAACATACGAGACAACAGAGCCAACTACACTGCCGCGACCTGGTCCAATTCTGATACCCAACGATTTGGCTTCATCCACGATTGTCTTAACAACATAGAAATACGATGCAAAACCCATCTTTTCTATGATTCTCGCTTCGTATTGAAAGCGTTCTTTGAGGGGAGATTCGAGTTTGTCTTCGAACGAAAAAAGCCAGTGGTTGTCATCAGGCGAAGGCAGTTGAAAATCGACTTTCAAATCATAGGGCTCGCAGTTAAGTGATGAGGCATCCTGCGATAGCGCCTCAAGAGAAAAATCACCGTTCAAGGGCTCTGTCTGCTGAATACAGCACATGCACTCGTAGGCTTCTCTGTGATTCTTTCTCAAGTAGAGAACGTGATGAACATCGCTTACATCGACGCTGGGAACTTCAGGAACTCTTTTTTCATTGTAGGCTTGAACCATTTCTTGAAAGTCATCTTTGTTCCTGGCGTAGTACACGGTGCCGTCACGTCGTAAGCCGTGAACAGGAGTTATACCGTGTTCTCTGCACAGAGAATTGAAAAGAACAGCCGCGTGGAAGTTTTTGTCTGCCAGTAAGAGTGATTTCACGCGTTTCTTAGACGCCATTCTCACAGCGTCTTTTAGTTTGAGAATCGAACCTTCGAAAGAAAACGGAGATACAAGACACGGAATCATGATTTGAGAGCCTCTTTTTCTAATTCGAACAGTTCTCTCAGAACAGATTTGAAGTCTTCAGGTAGAGGAGCGCAAAAGCTCACTATTTTGCCAGTTCTTGGATGAGTAAAGCTCAGTTTAGCGGCGTGAAGCATTTGTCTTTTAACATCGAGTGGTATCTTGCTCCGCCCGTAGAGAGCGTCTCCAAGCACCGGATGACCCAGAGCGTTCATGTGGACTCTTATCTGGTGTGTACGCCCCGTTTTGGGGTAAACCGCCATTAAGCTGGCTGTTTCTCGAAATCGGCGCAGGACCTGAAAGTGTGTTATCGAAGCTCTGCCAGTTTTTGATACCATCATCTTTGTTCTCAAAACGGGATGTCTTGAAATGGGTTCATCTATAACTCCCTTGCTCGGCTCTACCTTCCCTCTGACAATGGTTAGATACATCTTCGCTGTTGTTCTGTCTTTGAACTGCTTCGAAAGTGAAATATGCGCTAAGTCATTCTTGGCCACAACTATGACACCAGATGTGTCTTTATCGAGCCTGTGCACAATTCCTGGACGGAGTTCTCCGCCAACCCCCTTCAAATCACGGCAGTGATAAAGCAACGCGTTTACCAGAGTGCCTGTCTGGTGAGATGGAATGGGATGCACGATCATTCCAGCTGATTTGTTCACAACAATAATATCTGAATCCTCGTACAAAATGTTCAAAGGAATCGGTTCCGGAAGAACATCTGTGCTCACTTGAGGGATAAGTTCTTCCACGAAAACAGAATCTCCCACTTTGATTTTGTAGCTTGGCTTGGATCTTTCTCCATTAACCAGAACGCGACCTGTTCTTATTGAACGCTGTATAGCGGAACGGGAGATTCGAGAGGGAGACTTTTCTGCAAGAAATTGGTCAAGTCTGAGTCCTTCTTCTCGCCGAGTAACGGTCAGGTTCAAAGCGTTTTCCCCTCCAAAGAAGACTCACTATTATCAGTGCTCCTCCTATTGTTATGAACAAGTCCGCTACGTTGAAAACAGCTGGAAAATACTTCACATTTATAAAATCTATAACCCAGCCAATTCTCAGTCTGTCGATGATATTTCCCAGCGCTCCACCAACGACCATTTGTAAGCCAACTTTTGTTAACTTTGAACATCGTATGAAAACAGGTATCGTTGTTAAAGCAATCGTCACTCCCAACACAATCCAGATAACCCAGGGTTGCTTTGAAAAAAGGCCAAAAGCCACACCGGTGTTTCGCGTGTAGCTGAACCACAGAAATCCCGGTATCGCGAAAACAGGTCTTACAAGATGGTTTTCAACAAGTGTTTTGGTGAGCTGATCAAAAATGACTACGATGGTTATCCAGAACACGTTATCTCACCCTCTGGTAGAAGAAAGGTGACACGGCTTTGAGGCCCATATCAGAGGCATCGAAAATTCTTTCAGTGCTTCCGACAAACAACATGCCGCCTATCTTCAAAGCTTTCGCGAAGTTTCTGTATAACCTGTCTTTCGATTCTGGTTTGAAATAGATCACCACGTTGCGGCAGACTATCAGGTCTATGTTATTTGGAAAGGGATCCTGAAGCATGTTGTGCTGCTTGAACTGAACTCGCCTCTTCACATTATCTTTGATTCTAAAGAAACCGTTTTCGATTTCAAAATGCTTGTCTATCATGAGCTTGGGCATGTTTACCAAAGCTCTGCTCTCGTAGATCCCTCTTTTCGCACGCTCAAGAGCTCTCAAATCGAGATCAGTTGCCAAAATTGACGCTCTTGAAGGTGCATGCAACTCCTCTAAAAGAATAGCCAGCGAATACGGTTCTTCGCCGGTAGCGCCCCCCGCGCTCCAGGCTTTGAAGTTCCGAGAAGATTCTTTCAAAAGTATTGGCAGATATTTGTTTTTCAGCTCTTGCCATTTTTCAGGATTTCGGAAAAACTCTGTAACATTTATCGTCAGTTTATCCAGAAATTCGTCTTTGGCTTTTTGATCTTTCAGCAAGAGATTCATGTAGTCTCTGAAGGACTGCAGTCCATACTTTTTAACAAGTATCTCAGTCCTTCTTTTCACACGATGAGCTTTGTAACCTGACAGATCAAGACCAAAGTGCCGATACACTTCTTTGACAAACATCTGAAAATCTTCCATAGGGAGTTCACCAGAAAATTGGGAAAGAGAATCCTCCATAACATCCTCCTTTTTGAAATCGCGCGATGAGATAGATATTTCCAAGCTTTTTTCGAAACTCTAACGTTTCAGTCGATATGAGTAACCTTTCCGTGTCATCAAACCAGCCGATTCCAAACTCTCTTTGATCTCCGTAAGCATCAACGAAGAAAAATGTGTTCTCACCTTCACATATGAATCGAAACCCGATCCATGGAATAACACTCAGCGAAATCGACTCATAACCCAAAGTAACACCCTGTCCTTTGTTG
>QNAO01000081.1 GCA_003641785.1 Thermotogae bacterium | reverse complement strand
TTTGGTAATGCCACTAACGTCCATCACTGGGTTTAGGATCACCAGCTGTAAAGAAGCGATATCACTTTTGAGCATGGGCAACCTGTCCGAGTCGAATTGGCCCTCTCTGATCAAGTCGATGTTGTCAAACCACCAATTTAGAAAATCTGAAGGAAGTGGCCGTAAACCAAGCGCGAACTCGAAACTATCTGAAGGTTCATTTTTAATCATACATCCTTGAATCACAAGAAAAAGGACAAAGAGCACAAGCAGCGTTTTTCGCATTGCAAATCACCCCCTCACATTCCCGTGTGATACCGATCTTTTTGGAACATAGGCCAGGATCCAGAAGTGTCTGAGATCGTGTCACTCAAAGCTTCCACAACATAGAAGTATCCACTCTGGTCTGCAACATATATCTTTCCAAAATGAAGCACCATGTTCGATTCCACGTAACTGTTCAGTTCTACAAAGTCTATGGTCGAACCTGTCAGATGATTCACCGCTCTGAGAAATGTTCCGCTCACCACGTAAACAATATCGTTGTCTCCTATCAGGCAGGAAGACAGAATTGGTCCTTCAAGATTGCTCGCACTTTCTAAACTTCCATCTGCGCAGTTCACTATTCTGAGAACACCATCTTCGGCACCTATGTAGACTCTTCCATCGCTCGAGATCACGGGAGCTCCGTAAGACTGGCTGTTCATAGCCAGCTGCCACCGTAAAGTTCCACTTGGAGTGAACGACCAGAGCGTTTTGCCGGCAACATACACGTTCCCAGACGCATCGAGCGCAAAGCCGCCCAAAATGCAATCATTGGTTGGATAGGGCCACTCAACAGTGCCGTCAGGATTAACGGCGTAGATATTTCCACCGCTGTCAGCGATGTACAGATATGTTCCATCGGTTATCGGGCTTGCCCTGACGTCTTTTGCGGTTATCAAATAACTCCCGCTCACAGTCCCGTCAAGATCCGCCTTATATAGATATCCCCAGGCGTCTATGACATATAAGCTTCCTCCCCAGATGATCGGAGCAGAATAGATGGCAAAACCAGCACCTGAAACAGTGGTTTTAGAATAAGTTTGTGTCGTTGTGTCAAAGATTATTACTTCGCCATCATTGTTTCCCACATAAAGCTTGTCTGTGGAACAGTCAATTGTCGGGCTTGACCAAATTGGTAAAGTGAACCCCGAAGTCAGTAAATAGCCGTATGAAGTTCCTGTGTTGTTCAGTTTGTACAGGTTGGTCTGCCCACCAACGTAGATGAAACCATCTGGAGAAATGCACGGCGAGGAATATATAGGTCCTGTGTTGTCTGCTTTGTCTGTTAAAAGAATTGTCTGAAGAATTGTCATTGTTCCCGACACGGCTTTTGTTGTGAAGTTCCACACTGAGCCTGAAGTTTGTCCTCCTTTTCCGTCTTTCGCTACTATCTTCCAATAGTACTTCGTGTTGTAGTTCAGTGATCCTGGATCATAACTTTCAGTTGTTACAGTCGCCACGATCGTTGGATTGCTCGCTGTACCGAAATAGACGTTGTATGTCAGCGTGTCTCCATCTGGATCAGAGCAAGTCCAGGAAAGTGTAACATCTATATCCACATCTGTTGCGTTATCAGCTGGTGTTGGGTTAGAAGGAGCATTTGGCGGTTGATTCAAAATTCCAGGAGCAATCCCTGCGCACGCGACTATGAAAACAGCAAAGGCGGCGCAAATAAGGTGAAACAAGATCCTTTTCATTGATATCCCCCCTTTGATGAAGGTCACAAACAGCGCGGTCACTTAGGTGTGTTAAGGCTCTGGTAGGCCAAGAAGGTTGGAATTATTAAATTATATCATGAAAAAGAAACATTAATATAAAAATCTAAATCATTATATTAATGTTAACAACAGAAAAGCCGCCATTAAGGCGGCTTATTGTTGTTCTAATATATCTAAGACAGCGTTGTAAAACGTTGGATCTTCAGCGAGCTTGTGGGCTGTTGTTTCTACCCTCTCATCGAAGCTGATGCTTTTGAAATCACTTAGAAAAGTGAATGGATAGCCGCGGCTCCACGGGGGAGCGCTTCCCTTCAACATGTTCATCAGCTTGTACTTGAGAACTCTTTTCAAATGGGATCCAAACTTACCTCGCTCGGGAATCCAGGTATGATAAGCGTACACGAAGATGTAGCAAGCGGTTTGAAACAAATCGTCGTAAGAGGTTATTCTGTAAGCTTGTTTTCTCCAAATGTTTGAGCAGATGCTGTATATGAGAGGGCGATATTTTTCAAAGAGATCCCCAATGCAAGAGGAGGGGCAATCCCTCCTCATCTTGCACGCGTTCACGCCGTGGCTTCCTCTTTCCAAATAGTGCTGTTTAGAATGTCAACAACGCTGTCCACGAGAAAGTCAAGAACAAATTCGAACACCGAATCTGGTAGGGGAACACGAATATCAAACTCGTCCATAAGACTCAGAACCATGTCTATAACAGCTTGCTTTTTCTTTTCCCCATTCCCGGGTTGCTCTACAAGAAATACACCCAGGGAAACCGCACGGCCTATGAGATCAAAGGTCTGAAACAGATTCAAAGATATCACCACCATTACTGAATCAGATCGAAGAACTCGTTGGTGTTCGTTTCTACAATGGCAGCTCGATCTTTCACATAGTTAGATGAGACCACATGAAGAGCTATTAGCTGGTCCATAGCAGCTTCAACAGAAGTTGCATCGAGGTCCTCACTGGGTTCATTAAGCACAACTCTTCTCCGTTTTCCATCTGCCTGATTTACAAATTCGAGATACAATCTTTTCAACTGTCACACCTCCATCAATAGATTTGTTCTGTGATAACAAGATAGGCTTCTTGAAGAGCATAGCCCGTCAGGGAATCCAGAACAGTGGCGATTTGAGACGCATCTGCGTTGGTCACAGTGTCTTCTACAGCCAAAGTGCCCCGTCTTAAAATAGGGTCTCCGTCTTCATCAAGAAGGCCTGTGTTCCAGACAAGCCTGAGCTGTTTCATATCTCCACCTCCGTGTTCGTTTTGCGGCGCGCCATAATATAGTATACGAATGTATACATTACGGTCATGTTACAGTAAAGCAGAGAATTAAAAGGAAGTCATGTAATGAGGTAAACAAATAAGGCGAATTCACTCGATCCTGAAGCACCTGTATATGAGGTAAGACACCGTTGATCCAAGCACCGCTGGAATCAGCGCGGATACACCCCAAAGCTCCACCGGAAGTAGGATAGCGGTGAGAGGAGCGTTCAAAACAGATGAAATCATAGCAGATATTCCAACAGCGACGCAGACACTTTGATTAAAGCCAAGTTGGGAAAACGCCATACCCAGATGTTTACCAACGAGAACACACGGGGTGAAAAAGCCCGCGCTGTCTCCTCCTTCAATTGTTACTACGCTTGACATGGCTTTTCCAAGCGCGAATGCGAGCGGTTGAGAGCCGTTCTGGACGCCACGAAGGCCAAGAACTTCACTGCCGAAGACGATGCTAATTCCACAAAGAACAACGCCAGACAGGGCAAAACTCAGGAAAACACTTGAAACTCTTCTTAAGAGCTTACCGTACAGTTTCCAGAGAAAATACATACCGAGTCCAGCGCCGCCAATCACAGTTGTTAAAAAGAGATTGTTCACCCCTGCCCTCTTTGAATTAAAGAGTTACGATGTTCTCCCCGCTCAATCCAAGAGATCTGAGGATGTTCTTTGTGTCAAATATTAGATCGGCATTTTGCACAATCATCTGATAGTCAATTTTCTTTTTGTGAGCTGTTGTGATAACAACTATATCCGAGTTCCGTACAAGGTCAACTGTGAGAGCGTCTGTCTTGATTCTTTGATTCTCTATATCGAACTCTTCTACGTACGGATCAACTACACGTACCTGAGCACCTTTGTCGAGCAGTTTTTTAAGCACTTTTAATGCTGGAGATTCTCTCAAATCATCGATATCTCCTTTGTAAGTGATCCCAAGGAGCAGCACCTGAGAACACTTGAGGCATTTACGCTTGTCGTTGAGAAGGTTCATCACACGGTGCACAACATATTCGGGCATATAGTCGTTGATTTCACCAGCGAGTTCTATCAAACGGGTGTGATAGTCGTATTCTCGAGCCTTGTAAGTTAAATAAAATGGATCAATGGGGATGCAGTGTCCACCCACACCCGGTCCCGGATAGAACGGCATGAAGCCGAACGGTTTAGTCGCCGCCGCTTCTATTGTCTGCCATATATCTATGTTCATCTTCTCTGCTACAATCGCCATTTCATTTATTAGAGCTATGTTGACTATCCTAAAGGTATTTTCAAGGATCTTAGAAAGCTCCGCTTCCTTGGGGGATTTCGTCACAAAGACAGGCGCGTTAAGAACAGCTTCGTAAAGCATCTTGGCGAGTTCAGATGATTTCGGGCCAATTCCTCCAACGACTTTCGGGGTGTTCTTTGTTTTGTACAGCGCATTTCCCGGGTCTACCCGTTCGGGGCTGAACGCGAGATAGAAGTCTTCTTCACATTTGAGACCTGATTTCTCCAGAATTGGCTTCAGAACTTCTTCAGTTGTTCCTGGGTAAGTAGTGGATTCCAGGACGATTAGCGTTTCTCTGCGCAGTCTTTTTGAAATTTCCTCAGCAGTGGATTGAACGTAGCTCAGATCCGGCTGCTTGTACCTGTTCAGCGGAGTAGGTACACATATAGCTATGACATCGCACTCACTGAGTCTGTCAAAATCAAATGTGGCGCTCAGCTTACCGTCTCTGACAAGCTCTCTCAAATCTTTGTCCACGACATCTCCTATGTAGTTGCACCCGTCGTTGACCATATCGACTTTCCGCTTTTGAACATCAAAGCCAAGAACTTTGAAACCTGCCTTCGCTTTTTCTACAGCCAGGGGAAGCCCGACATATCCAAGTCCAATTACACCGATCATAGCACTTTTAGTTGAGATTTTCTCGCTGAGCATGTTGTTCCCTCCCATATTTTTATTCACCCACTGAATGAATTTTATCACATGAGCGCCTTGTGTTAGAATCTGAAGAACCCCAGGAGGTGAAGCTATGCAACTGTTCGAAGAAGCCATCGATCTTCTAAAAGAAGTTAGAGAGTCAGCGGACTGTGATACCTTCGTAAAGATAGATCACGAGAAGAACGAGAAATTCCACAAGCAAGCTTTGTCTGCAGGAAAAATATTAAAAGAGACAGTGTGCAACTTTCCAAATTTAGCTGGCTTCACTCAAATTATTGATGAAATGAGAGGTTGAGCTACTCTCACTGTTGTTCCATCTCTCGCCAGAACAAAAACGCAGGGATAGCCACAAGA
>QNAO01000080.1 GCA_003641785.1 Thermotogae bacterium | reverse complement strand
GTCGTTGGAATTCCGCTGTGGTTGTTTGTGATTTCGCTTGGTTGAAGAGAAGACAAAATTTACCTATGATGCGATAAAGACTTCAAAAATCCAATGCCAGTGGACCACACTTTCAAAAATTCAGCTTTGTAGAGAAAGATCGCGACGATAAGACCAATGATAGAGGCCAAAACAGAAACGATCAAATTCCCAGAAAACGTGTGCAGGAGAGCGGAAAGAACAAAGATACCAACGAGCAAATAGATTTTCCTCAGATCATACGAAACTGGGTACAATCTTTTTGATACGTTCGATTCGATCGTGAACACGAAGATGAAAGAGAGCCCTGTTGAAACACTAGCGCCTTTTGGACCAAATAGGGGAACAAGAAGAAAATTGCCAGCAAGATTGAATAGGGCAGAAACACCATTTGTAATGATGAACCAGTACGTTTTCTTTGAAAAATCTATTCCTCTTGCTACAACAATAGTCATAGTTACCATCACAGGATAAAGTATCAAGAAAGGAGATATCTCAGCGGACGTGCGGTAAGATTTTGCAAGAAGAAGAAAGATAACATCTTTGAAAGAAAGCAGTATAAAACCGGCAGAAAACACAAGGAAAGCCACATAATCAAGAGTTCTTTTGAAAAGCATTTTATTTTCCGGATTTTTCTCGTATTGCTCATAGGCGAAAGGATACCAGAGAGTGGAAAAACCCGTTGTGAACAAACTCATTGCGGAAATAACCTTAAATGCTGCAGAGTAAAGGCCTATGTCAGAAAAGTTTGTGTACAAACGAAGAACAAATCTATCAGTCCATGTAAGAAGCCACCAAAGAAGGCCAGAAAAGACGAACGGATAGCCATACTTCAAAATCTCACGAACCAGTCTTTTATCTATCCTCACCGGGAACCAGAACGATCTTTCAAGTGCTATTCCAAGGGCAAGTGCCACTATATTTGAAAAAAGCTGTGCGTAGAGTAAGGCATAGAAATCACGGTTTACAAAGAAAGCATAAAGCAATATGAAGCCAATTTGACTTACTGATTGAACCACTTGAAGTGTCGAGAAAAGGATTCCTCTTCCTCTGGATCTTACAAGATTTAGATTGAACGTTTGAAAAATTCCTGTCACAAGAGTTGCTATAAGAATAAGATAAGCGTTTGATATACGAGTTCCAACAAGAAAAGAATTGATAGGACCTTTGAAAACAAGAACAACAAACCCCACAAGGATACTCATAAAAATAGGAACAATCAAACAACTCCATAAAAGAGCAGACTTTTCTTCATCAGATTTTTGTGGAAAGAATCTCATCAACGAATTTGCAGTACCAAGAATGCTCACAAGAAGGAGTATGGAATACACAGTTGAAAACATCGTTGCTTTTCCGAACTCGGCAGGGTTGATCAACCACGTCGTGATCGGTGTGATGAAAAAAGAAATAATGGCTCTAAGCCATGTGCCGAGGGAAAAGGAGATGTATTTCTTTAAAAGATATTGTTCATTGAGCACAAAGACCCTCCTGAAGATTTGGAATTAGTCTTTCAAAGTTTTCATCACACGATCAATCAATTGTTCAGATGAAATTTCAGGCACTTTGAAAACGAGCTCTGGATTTCCGAATGCTTTGTACAAACCGAGGTTCTTTATTTTATAATAATCGTCTAAGTATATCGCAGCTGATGGAACACCGGTAGATAATGAGAACACGCTGAAGTGATAGGACATACCCACCGTGAAACAACACTTTTTTATGACACCTTTTATCATCTCGGGTGTCAATGTATCGATCTTCACAAGATCATCAAGAAAGATACCAGGCACTTTTCCTTTCAAGAAAGAATTGTCGATGTATTTTTCGCTGCCTTCGTACGCGATCGGTATGAAGAGTGGAACGTATCCATGCTTTTGCAAATATATTGCGAGGTTTCTTATGTAACTCACCAGTATTTCACCGTCTTTCCACGGTCTTATGCACAAACCAACGTACTTTTCATTTGTGAGTTTTACTGATTCGTCTATCGGAATGTTCCATGCGTCGTCTCTGGACAGTTTTATCTTCTGATGTTTCCTTCTCAGGTACTCGTAAGAAAGAAGTTCTCGAACGTAGAATGTATCCGGTATTCTTACAATCCTGTTGACCAGAAACTCCACCACCGCCTTATTTCTTCCAAAGAAAGGTCCAACACTTTGAGGTCTAAACTCAACGTATTTTCCTTTTTTCTTGAACTTTTTAGCGATCAAATAGACGTTGAACACATGAGAAGGATACAGACTGTTCAGATTCCCGCCCCCAGAAACGTACAAACTGTCAAAATTGGAAACATCTATGCCCAGAACATCCTTCCCCAGGAACCCCTGGATGTATTCTTTCTTAGAGAGAGCAGAAAGTTTGATAAAGCGAATGTCTTGGAATCTCTTCTTAGCCCTCTCTACTTCATAAGTCGTAACTGTTATCTCATACCTTCTATCGATCAATGTTTTGTACACAGCTTTGAACATCGCCTCATCACCAAAATTGCCACTGCCAACCACTGCTACAAGAAGGACTTTCATCTCTGGGTCTCCTTCAGTATAAGAGCATTTACCCTGCTCAGGTCACCCTTATCTATCGAGGGAAAATACCCTTCCAACTCTTTTAACGAAGTGTCTACCAAATCCATTATCTGGCGCCAATGTTGAGAACGCCTGATTCTAAGAGTTCGAAAAGCCCTTTTGTACCATTTAACATATCTCCAAAACATTTCTTCTACCCTGTTAGGATAAAACTTTGCGATCATGTACCTTCTGTAAGCAAAACGCATCATGATTCCCGCTTTATTTGGTAACCTATTCAAACCAGATGAGATGTGCTTCAATCTTGCAGAAGGTATCATCAAGAGCTTAGCTCCTTTATTGAACAATCGATGCGAAAACTCCAGATCTTCTCCCAAGCCGTAGAGTATGAAATTCTCGTCGAATTTCTCACCTTTTACGAATTTTACTCTGTAACTCATGTTGCAGCCGCTCAACCATTCCGATGAAATGAGGTGGAATGGTGGAAAATAGGGATACGTGTTCACAAAACACTCTGTCACGACAGGTCTTGAAGAGGGGGGAGCACCATTTAGAAAACGAAGTAAGAGATCTTTGAACCCTCCTTGATTTTCTATAAATCCCTGGCATCCTGCCAATTCTTCGTCATTTTCAAAAGCCTTTACAATTCTTTCTAAATAGTCTTCTCTGAGTTTGACATCGTCGTCGAGAAAGGTGATCACATCAAAGCAGTCCGATCGCTTCAATATATCGTTTCGAGCCTTCGTAAGACCTCTGTAACTCACTCTCAAATACTCAATGTTCAACTTCTTTGAGAACGTTTCAACAACACGTTCTGTTTCATTATTATAACTTTGATCGACTATCAACACTCTGTCTGGAAGAAAGGTGCTTTTTGCTATGGTCATCAAAGTTTTCACAAGTTGTTGAGAACGATTCAATGTGGGAATACCAACTAAAAGCTTTATTCTCTCACTCATTCTACACCACTCTCGAATAAATTGCGATTTCTCTTTCAACTATCTTATTCCAAGAAAATTCCCTTGCACGCTTTATGAAAACTTCTCTGTCATATCCATCCTTCAACGCCCTTATTGTTTTCTCAGCAAATCTTTTTTCAAAATCCTTTCCCTCTTTCACCACATACCCCTCAAACCCTATCGCCTCTGGTATTCCACCATTGTCACTTCCCACAACACATGTGCCACAGGCTTGAGCTTCAAGAACAACACAGGGCCATCCTTCATTTCTACTCGGGAGCACCATCACGTCCATCGCGTTCATCCATCTTCCAACATCTTTCTGTGGAAGTTTCCCCGTGAAAATCACATTTAGATCTTTTGCTTCTTTTTCGATCTTCTCTTTCAAAGGCCCTTCTCCGACAACTATAAACATGGTATTTGGTATTTCTTTTGCTATCAAATGGAATATCTTTCCTAACTTGTCCGCTCTTTTTATCGGCTTCAAGCTCCCAACAAAACCCACGTATTTGTACCCCTTCTCGTGAATATCAAGTTCTTTCCTCACTATTTCCTTATCCATCGGCTTGAACACTTCTGGATCATACCCATTTGGTATCACAACTGCATTCTTGCCTGAATAACCATATGTTTTTGCTTTTTCCAAAACAGCGTTGCTCACAGATATAACCTTCGAAGCGCTCTCCAGTGCAGCTGAATACTCTTGCTTACGCTTTGGCATAAGAATATTCACATCGCTACCATGCAGGGTAACAAAGAATGGTTTTTGATACCTTTCAGCCAAAGCTTGGGCGGCCATTCCAGCGGGCACATCGTACATACCATGGGCGTGGATTAGATCAAAAGTGGAAACGTCAACAAGCTGTTCTATCCTGTTCACACAGGATAAGACAAGGCTTTTGTAATAATTTCTCTGCAATCTAAATTTGAGCAAAGAAGAAAAATTCCCTTCTAAGATACCTGTTCTAAAATGTACACCCTCAAATTTCTTCAATGGTTTAGAGATATCTTTTTCCAAAACTCTCTTTACAAGTGAAACGAACTTGCTATCTGTAAAAACAAGAGACACAGCTTCGTATGAGATGTCAAACCTCTTTAGTTGTTGCAGACGTTTGACTACGAAAACGCCAGAAAACGTTTTGTTTTCCCGCGGCACCAGGTTCGTGATGAACAATATTTTCAACGTCTTGTCCTCCCTGATTTATCCAAAGCTTGCGATATTTTCAACAATCTTCCTTCAACACTTCCTTTGCAGAAAACATTATAACCCAGCTTGAATCTGTTCACTCAAATGCGTTTCATTACCGTTCTTAATAAATACATAAATACGCGGTCTTGTTGTCTGAATTTCAATTCCAAAAATCAGTCTGTATATCGCGAATAATTCTTCATAAATGCCTTTCTTATTTCTGAACGCTTTAATATTCTTGATACTCTACGTAGTTTGATCTTATATTGGTGAAGTCTTCCAGCCTCTTTATTGAATAGGCAAAGGAAGGAAAGTCACTAACTCTTGCTGATCCAGAGATGACCCGTTTTGTGATAACCAAAGAAAGGGCGGTTGAGTTGATTCTCAAAGCCGCAGATATCTCATTAGGGGGTGAGATATTTGGATTGAAGATGCCTGTTGTAAGGATGAGAGAAGTTGCAAGAGCCGTTTCATCGTACTTTAGTGGAATTAAAATCCAGACAATTGGTAAGTGCCTCGGTGAAAAAATATATGAGGAACTTATGACCTCGGAAATCATGAGAAATATACCTGTCTCATTATGGAAATAAGGCGAAATTTGCAAAAAATAGGAAGCTATTCTTCCGATAATGAACCTATTTTAGAGTATGAAG
>QNAO01000079.1 GCA_003641785.1 Thermotogae bacterium | reverse complement strand
AGCTGTGTACATAGCCTTTCGCATCTCCTCTGTTGGAGTTGTAACGGTGTCGCTTCTTATATCGATCACTTTCATCACCCCAGTTCATATTTTACACAGTTGAAAACAAAAGATCTACTCTTCATAGATAACTTCGATACATTCAAGCACTGCACTTCACAAAATTAGATGTTAAAAAAAGACTACACAAAGTCACAGAAGGATAATAAAGAAAGTCGAATCACATGCACAGCAATAGTTTGTTTTTTACTGGGACTGTGTGATATATTTATAAAATGGTGAGTAACATTATTTTAAGCAAAGAACAAGTTCGGGATGTTAACAATAAATTGCACACTACTTAGGGGGAGGTGCTGTGTATGAAAAAGTTGTTGATTGTTTTAGCAGTGGTTATTAGTGGGATTTTGTTGGCAGAAAATCCCATAGTGATTGGCGTTTACGAACCTATGACAGGTCCATACGCTGCTGGCGGCCAAATGACGATGGAAGGGATCAATCTTGCTTACGAGCAGGTGAAAGAAGTTCTGGGACGGCCAATTGAGATGGTTTTGGTCGACAACAAGAGTGAAAAAGTTGAAGCGGCGAACGCTGTCTCGAGATTGATCGAGTACCACAAGGCTGTTGCAATCGTAGGTAGCTATGGAAGCGCTGTGGCTATCCCTGGAAGTGAAGTTGCAAACAAAGCGGGCGTACCAATGGTTGGATGCTCGCCCACAAATCCACTTGTTACTCTTGGCAAGCCGTATGCTTTCAGGGTTTGCTTCATTGATCCGTTCCAGGGTACTGTTATGGCTCAGTTTGCAGTGGAAAAACTCAACGCCAAAACAGCCGTTGTGATACAAGATATTGCCTCTGACTACTCTGTGGGACTGTCTTACTATTTCCAAGAAGCTTTCAAAAAACTCACAAACAACAAAAAGGCAGTGCTCGGTGTAATTTCATATCAAACTGGTGATCAAGACTTCACAGCTCAACTGACGTATGCTAACAGTAAAAATCCTGATGCTATATTCATCCCAGCAGCAGCTTATGGTGACGCGGCTCTCATAATAAAGCAGGCACGGGAGCTTGGAATGGACAACGTTTTCCTTGGAGGTGACACCTGGGAAGCTCCAGAATTCTTAGAAGTGGGCGGCGATGCTGTTGAAGGAAGCTATTTCAGCACGCACTTTGACGCTGAAGCGCTGACAACGAAAAAAGCCGCGGAATTTGTGAAAGCGTTCCAAGAAAAGTATGGGAAGCCACCGAGCGCTTTTGCAGCTCTTGGATATGACGCATATATGCTCGTTGTGGATGCGATAAAGCGAGCCGGCTCAGATGATCCAAAGGCAATCAGAGATGCCCTTGCTGCTACTGTTGGTTTCGAAGGAGCAACGGGAATTATAACGTTGAACGAGAACGGAGATGCCGTGAAAGACGCTGTTATCAAGGGAGTTAAGAATGGACAGTTCATTTATGTAACCACTGTGCGGCCAGCAATGTGAGCCCGATATGTGTGAGCCCGATTTCGGGCTCACACTTCTAAAAACAAGTCGGAGGTGGCAGCATGACATGGATTTTGTTTCTCCAACATTTGGTTAACGGAGCTGCTTTGGGGTTTGTGTTTGCACTTGTTGCCATAGGGTACACTCTTGTTTATGGAGTTGTCAAACTCGTGAATTTTGCACACGGTGATATTTTTATGATGGCCACCTTTTTTGTCTTCTACGGTATTACCCTGTTTTCTTTCCCTTGGTGGTTGGCTTTTGCTATTGCGATATTTCTCACAATTTTGCTCGGAATGGGTGTAGAAAAAGTTGCGTACAGACCTCTCAGGAACGCTCCAAGGATATCTTCGCTTTGCTCTGCAATAGGTATGTCATTTCTGTTGGAAAACTTCGCTGTGGTTGTCTTTGGAGGTAGACAGAAACCGTTTTACCAGCCTGAAGTTTTGATCAAAACCATAACAATTGCCAATGTGAGGATTCAACTGGTTAGCATAGTCACTGTTATTGTGTCAGTTGGAGCCTTGTTGTTCCTGAACTACCTGGTGTACAAAACGAAGATGGGTCTGGCGATGAGAGCACTTGCTCATGATTTTGATACAGCTAAGCTGATGGGAATAAATGTAGACAAGACAATTTCGTTTACATTTGCGGTGGGTTCAGGGCTCGCGGCCATTAGCGCCATATTTTGGGCTCTTCGATATCCTCAAATATGGCCTTTCATGGGTGTTTTCCCCGGATGGAGAGCCTTCACCGCGGCGATAATTGGTGGGATAGGAAGTATAAAAGGTGCAATGATCGGTGGTTTTTCAATAGGTCTGCTCACAATTTTGATGGTGGCTTTCATGCCAAACATGGCAGGCTACAAAGATGCCTTCATTTTTGTCGCGCTTGTGCTCATACTCTTGTTTAAACCCACAGGACTTTTTGGAGAAGCATAGGGGGAATCTGCGTGTATAAAAAAAGATCCTTCTGGCTAACGGTAGTCGCGGTAAGTTTGTTCTTCTTGTTCATCTACGTTGCGCAAAATAGCCTTGACGCCTACATAATTCGTATCCTTAATGTTGCGGCCATATATGTGATCTTGGGCGTGAGCTTGAACCTAATAAATGGCTTCACTGGTCAATTTTCTTTGGGACACGCCGGTTTTATGGCCATTGGTGCTTATGCCTCTGCTTTGCTTTATATGTCCCCTCAACTAAAGGCAATGAATTTCTTCATCAAACCCTTGATCTGGCCTCTCAGTGAAATTCAGATGCCGTTTTTCCCTGCTCTCTTGATAGGAGGTCTTTTAGCAGCGGGTGCTGGATTCCTTGTGGGAGCACCTTGCTTGAGGGTAAAGGGGGATTACCTTGCCATAGTGACATATGGTTTCTCTGAAATAATAAGAGTACTGTTCAACAACCTTCAGAGTGTTACCAATGGCCCACTTGGACTTAAAGGCTTGCCCACATACACGAATTTGTGGTGGAGCTGGGGTTGGGCCATATTCACGATTTTCTTCATAAAGAGACTCATCGATTCGAGTTATGGAAGAGCTCTGAAAGCCATCAGAGACGATGAGTCCGCGGCCGAAGCAATGGGTGTGAATTTGTTATATCACAAAACGCTTGCTTTTGTGGTGGGTGCATTTTTCGCAGGAATAGCGGGAGGCCTTCTGGGCAGTTTGGTCATGACAATTGATCCCAACGCGTTCAACATATTTCTGACATTTCAGATAGTTCTCATAGTCCTTTTGGGTGGCCTTGGCAGTATCACCGGGACAGTTATAATGGGCGCCGCTATGGCATTTCTCATGGAATTGCTCCGAGCTGTAGAAGTTCCAATGAATTTCTTTGGAATAACGATCCCAGGCATTCCAGGTATGAGGATGCTGATCTTCTCCATAATTCTCATGATAGCGGTTCTGTTTTTCAGACGCGGGATAATCGGAGATAGAGAATTTTCGTGGGAAGGATTCATATCATTTTTCAAGGGACGGCCATCCAGAGGAAGGGAAGGAGAATGAGTGCTATGGAGTTACTGAAGATTGAAGATCTGACAAAGAGATTCGGCGGACTTGTGGCGGTAAATAGATTTTCTCTTTCACTTTCTCAAGGGGATTTGGCAGGTCTAATAGGTCCAAATGGTGCTGGGAAAACGACTATCTTCAATCTAATCACAGGCGTGTACAAGCCAACAGAGGGAAAAATTATCTTTATGAACAAAGATATTACACAAAAGAAGCCGCATCAAATAACTGCTTTGGGCATTGCGAGAACTTTTCAAAATATAAGGTTGTTCTCAAAACTATCGGTTTTAGACAACGTGAAAGTGGCTTTTCACCTGCGGTTGAGATCAAATATTTTTGCCGCTGTTTTCGATACACCAGGCTATTCAAAGCAGGAATTAGAAATGGAAGCCAAAGCAGAAGAGCTGCTCAAAGCGGTTGGTTTATTGGAGTTGAAAAACGAGAGAGCCAGCGCCCTTCCATATGGACATCAAAGAAAACTTGAAATAGCAAGAGCTCTTGCGACCCAGCCGAAACTGCTGCTTCTTGATGAACCTGCAGCGGGAATGAACCCAGAAGAAACTATTGGACTTATGCGCTTTATACAGAAAATCAAAGAAGATTTTGACCTCACAATCCTCTTGATCGAGCATGACATGAAGGTAGTCATGGGAATCTGCGAGAAAATAACCGTGTTGGATCACGGTTCCGTTATCGCACGTGGAACACCTGAGGAGATTCAGAACAACCCAGAGGTTATAAAGGCGTACTTAGGAACGGGGGGAGTTTATGCTCGAAGTTAGAGATCTTCAAGTCAATTATGGAGCAATTAAGGCTCTAAAAGGAATTTCCTTTTCTGTCGAAGAGGGCAAGATAGTGACTTTGATAGGATCCAACGGCGCCGGTAAAACCACGACACTCAGGGCCATTTGTGGCCTTGTGAAGGTGAAAGATGGCAAGGTGGTATTTAAAAACAACGATTTAACGAATAGACCAACAAATCAGATCGTGGCACAGGGTATTAACATGGTACCTGAAGGGAGAAGGATCTTTCCCAATCTTACCGTCTACGAAAACCTGATGTTAGGTGCTTTTCAGAGAGATGACAAAAAGGAAATAGAAGAAGATTTGAAGTGGATTTTCTCACTTTTTCCGAGGCTCGAGGAGAGACTTTCGCAAAAGGGTGGCACCTTGTCTGGAGGAGAGCAGCAGATGCTGGCTATTGGTAGAGCTTTGATGAGCCGCCCAGATCTTCTCATGTTAGATGAACCTTCTCTTGGACTCGCTCCATTGCTCGTTGAAGAAGTGTTCGACGTCATTCAAAAGATTCATGAACAGGGTAAAACCGTTTTGCTGATAGAGCAGAACGCGTATGCGGCGTTGAACATCGCTGATTACGGATACGTGATCGAAACAGGAAGGATTGTTTTAGAGGGAACCGGCAAAGATCTTTTGAAGGATGAAAAAGTTAAAAAAGCTTACTTGGGAGGATGATATAGTCGGGATATGAAGAATATCTATTAGAAAAAGGATCGATGTCACAATAATTTACTTGTTCGTAACTTGACATGATTTCAATCCGGTGATACTATGATATGCGGTCTTTCAAAAGGCAATCAGAAAACGGATTAGGTCTTGAAAAGAAGCATATACTTTAAAGGGAGTCTTTAAGAAGACTCAATGCTTTGTGTTCCGGGTCATTGAAATGTGGATAGCAGTCCCAAAATACACGTTCCAAATTTAAAAGTCAGGCTTCAAGCCTTCACTTAAATTTTTTGTGGAGGGTTTGATCCTGGCTCAGGGTGAACGCTGGCGGCGTGCTTAACACATGCAAGTCGAGCGGGGAAACTCCCTTCGGGGAGGAGTACCAGCGGCGAACGGGTGAGTAACACGT
>QNAO01000078.1 GCA_003641785.1 Thermotogae bacterium | reverse complement strand
GGGAGAAAAGATCTGAAAGACCTGTGCCATCATTGGAAATGAGTAAGCCACACCTATGAGAAATTCGTCTAAGCCAAATGCTATAGCCAGACCAGTAAACACAACTCCTTGAGTCAATAACAGGTAAAGTGTGGAGGCAACGCCTTCCAATATGAGAAAGCTTTTGTTTGAAGATGTCAACCCTTAACTACCCCCATTGGAACCAGACGAGCAACTTTCATAGATATGCCAAGCTGATGAACTATCTCCACTACAAGATCTACATTTTTGTAGGCCTCCGAAGCTTCTTCCACGAGGGTTTTCTTACCTTTGCTCATCACCTCAATTCTTTTCTCCTTCAAGGAACGCAAAACCACATCAAAATCCAATTTTCGTAGCGCTTCGCGCCTTCCGAGAACCCTACCCGCTCCGTGAGCTGTGCTTCCAAAAGTCATTTGCTCTGCTTTACATGTCCCGACAAGAACATAAGAGGCTGTTCCCATATCTCCCGGCAGAAGCACGGGTTGACCTGTTTCTCTGAATGGAGCACTGAGAAGCTCATTACCCGGACCAAGTGCCCTTGTCGCACCCTTTCTGTGTACTAAAACGCTCTTTCCATATTTTTCAACTTTGGCAATGTTATGAGCAACATCGTAGAGAATCCTCAACTCACAACTTGGGATAATCTTTGAAAACACCCGACGTAAAAGAGAGGTAATAATCTGTCTGTTGACAAAAGCGTAGTTCGCAGCACAATTCATAGCATTGAAGTACTGTTGACCAACGTTGTGAGAAAACGGAGCGTTTATCAACTGCTTGTCCGGAAGATTTCTGTTGTGATCTGTCAATTTGTTTCTCATAATTTGTATGTAATCGGTGGCTACCTGGTGTCCAAACCCCCGACTTCCCGTATGAAGAGAGATCACCGTTTGACCTTCGAACAGACCGAAGGAACTGGCAAGAGCCTTATCATAGATGTGCTGAACCTGTTGTACCTCGATGAAATGGTTACCCGAACCAAGCGTTCCAACTTCATCTGCTCCCCTTTCAAAGGCCTTTTTTGAAACCCAATCAGGGTTTGATGGAGAGAGCTTTCCAGCATCCTCTATGTGTTCCAAATCTTCGTAGGTTCCAAAACCGTTCCTCACAGCCCAAAAGGCGCCCTCTGCGCATATTTCCCTCAACGTTCTGATATTCATCTTCAAGGGACCTCTTGCTCCCACTCCTACTGGAACAGCTTTGTATATCTCTTCAACTAATCTTTTCACAACGGGTCTCACCTGACTGGAATGAACGTTCGTTGTTATCAACCGAACGCCACAATTTATGTCAAATCCTATTCCGCCTGGAGATATAACACCTTCTTCAGAATCAAAGACTCCAACTCCTCCTATGGGAAATCCGTAGCCCCAATGAATGTCAGGCATCGCTATGGCGGCTATTATTCCTGAAAGATGGGTAACATTAACAATTTGTTTTAAGGCTTCTGCAAAACTGGGATTATCTATTGTCTCTTTATCTGTAAGAACAACCGCATCAACATTCTTCCCTTTTATCAGATACCTGTATTTCTCAATCCGTTTAATTTCCATGGTCAACCACCCCCAAAATTTTGTGCTACTTCTCACCATCCTCGTCATAAAATTCAATTTTCACTGAGTTCAAAAACCTATTGCTGTTCATGACCCTTACTTTGATTTTACCTTAGTCTGGCAAGAAAGCCTCATTTGGAAACCTTCACCACGGTGTGGCATGCGTTACTCAAATGGCATTTAAATTGTGAGAGTATACAGATGCGTTTCAAAAAGCGGAAAACGAAATTTCTCAGGTAAGTATGCGGAAGGCATGACGTTCTTATAAAAATGGAGGCGACGGTGGGATTCGAACCCACGCATAGGGATTTTGCAGACCCCCGCCTTAACCACTTGGCTACGTCGCCTCTCGTTTCTAAGTTTATCACTGTCTGATTTCATTTTCAAGTTCTGTTCTTAGGGCATTGGCTGGTGTATCATAATAGATAGACATGTGGAAGGAGGTCTCACAGTGATATGGACTTACGTTGAACAACTGAAAAATCATGTAGGCCAAAGAGTAGAGCTTCGAGGATGGGTGTGGAATATCAGATCCAGCGGCAAGATTCATTTTCTTCAGTTCAGAGATGGAACCGGATTCGTTCAAATAGTTGTTGAAAAATCCACCGCAGGAGAAGACACTTTCAAGAAAGCATCAAAATTGAGAATGGAATCAAGTATAAGAGTGACAGGAGTTGTGAAAAAAGACGAAAGATCCCCCTCAGGAGTCGAAGTTCTTGCAGACAGCATTGAGATAGTACATATTCCACAAGAGCCTTACCCCATTTCGAAAAAGGATCACGGAATAGATTTTCTCATGGAATACCGACACCTGTGGCTCCGCTCAAGAAGGCAATTTCATATCTTGAAAATAAGAGATGCGGTGCTCTTCGCAATAAGGGAGTTTTACAAAAACAGGAACTTTGTACTCGTAGACACCCCAATATTCACAGGTTCAATAGGTGAAAATGCGGGTAATCTCTTCGAACTCGACTATTTCGACTACGGCAAAGTTTACCTTGCGCAGACTGGTCAGCTATACTTAGAAGCCGCCTGCATGGCTTTAGGAAAGGTCTACAATCTGGGACCAACTTTCAGAGCTGAAAAATCAAAGACAAGGAGACATCTGATTGAATTCTGGATGAACGAAGCCGAGGTTGCTTATTATGAGCACGAAGATAACTTGAAACTTCAGGAGGATCTTGTTTCCTACATTGTCAATTACGTTCTTAAAAATGCTTCTGAACATTTAGAAGCTCTGGACAGGGATATAGAAAAACTCCAGAAGGTCTCGCCACCCTTTGAGAGGATAACTTACACAGAAGCTGTAAAACTCCTTGAGAGAAAGGGTCACAACATAAAATGGGGAGAAGATTTCGGCGCTGACGAGGAAACAGCAATAGCATCGGAGTTTGAAAAGCCTGTATTTGTAACTCACTACCCAAGAAAGGCGAAGGCATTCTATATGCAACCTGATCCAGATAATGAGGAAGTAGTGCTGTGCGCTGATCTCCTGGCTCCTGAAGGTTACGGAGAAATTATCGGGGGCTCTCAAAGAATACATGATCATGACATTTTGGTGAAGAGATTAGAAGAATTCAACCTGCCCCGCGAATCGTACCGCTGGTACCTTGAACTCAGAAGATGGGGAAGTGTTCCCCACAGTGGTTTTGGATTGGGCATAGAAAGAACAATAGCATGGATATGTGGCTTAAATCACATCAGAGAAGCAATTCCTTTCGCCAGAACACTGTACAGAATTTATCCTTAGGAGGAACAATACATGGGCTTACTGAACTCGGATCAGGAAGGATCGGAAAATGGATTTCCAAGCATTAGGCCAAGGTCGCTTGATGAATATGTAGGACAAGGTGATATCAAAGAAAAATTGAGAATAGCCATAGCAGCCGCAAAGATGAGGAATGAACCGGTAGACCATATTCTTTTTGCGGGTCCGCCAGGTCTCGGTAAAACGACGCTCGCACATATCGTTGCAAGAGAAATGGGAAGCTTCATTCATGTTACCAGTGGTCCAGTGTTAGAGCGTCAGGGAGATATCGCAGCCATCTTAACCACACTTGAACGTGGAGATATTCTTTTCATAGACGAGATCCACAGAATCAATCGTTCAGTTGAAGAGATTTTTTACTCCGCTCTGGAAGATTATGAAGTAGATATTATGATTGGTAAGGGACCCGGTGCCAGGTCAGTCAGAATTGAATTAAAGCCATTTACACTCATAGGAGCCACTACACGAAGTGGTCTCCTCAGCGCACCTTTGAGAAATCGATTTGGTATGATACTCGAGCTTCGCTTCTACTCGAAAGACGAACTCGTAAAGATTGTGAAAAGAGCTTCTGAGATAATGGGATTGAATCTTGATTTTGAAGCGGCAGAGTTAATTGCCGCAAGATCGCGAGGAACTCCAAGAATCGCGTTGAGACTTGTCAAAAGGGTGCGAGATGTTGCAACTGTGAGAAAACAAACACTTGTCGATACAAGCCTTGTTCAAAAAACCATGGATATACTGGGAGTAGACGAGTGGGGATTGGATGAAACCGATAGAAAAATATTGAAGACAATTATCGAGATTTATGATGGAGGCCCCGTGGGCATAGAAGCTCTATCCGCTACATTGAATCTTGAAATCAACACCATAAAAGAAGTGTACGAACCATACTTACTACAGACAGGTTTCATAATACGCACACCACGTGGTAGGGTCGTCACGGATACAGCCTATACCGCACTTGGATACGATTTAAAACAGCGAGGAGGCTTATTCGATGGGCTTAGCTGAAAACATTGAATTTGTTTACAAAAATATCCGGCAAGCAGCACGTCGAGCTAACAGGAATGAAGCGGACATACAGCTTGTCGCTGTTACAAAGCAAGTATCAATTGAAACAGCTCAGCAAGCGGTTAAACTCGGTCTGAAAAATTTTGGAGAAAACAAAGCACAGGAACTCCTTAAAAAGCGCCAAGCGATTCCAGGGGTGCAATGGCACTTCATAGGACGTATTCAAACCAATAAGATAAAGTACATCGTACCAAACTCAGAGATTATCCACTCGGTTTGGCGCATCAAAGAATTAGTCGAGATCGACAAGCGAGCGTGTAATCTGAAGAAAATACAGCAAGTTTTGATAGAAGTCAATGTGTCAGGAGAAGACACTAAAGCTGGAATAAGGCCAGAAGATCTGAAAAGTTTTCTTAAGGAAGCTGGGAGGTTCAAGAACGTGAAACTCATAGGATTTATGACTATGGCACCGTTTGTCGAGGATCCAGAGAGCATTAGATGGGTTTTTAGAAAGCTTCGAGAGCTTAGAGATGAGTATCAGGGAAATTATCCTAATTTGGTTCATCTGTCAATGGGAATGAGCAACGACTATGAAATTGCGGTAGAGGAAGGCGCTACAATTTTAAGAATTGGTACTGCAATATTCAAAGGAGGATCATGAGATGTTTGTAATTTCAAACTTTCTTTTGGCAGTTGCCACGGTCTTAAAAGTGTTCATATATTTCGAAATTGTGGCAATTTTGGTTTCCGCCCTCCTGAGTTGGATCACTCCGTACAAATATCATCCACTCAGGCAATTCGTCGATGCTGTTTCGAACATTGTCTTGAGTCCTTTGAGACGTTTTATTCCTCCAATGGGGCCAGTGGATATAACCCCTATGATAGGTATCCTTATTCTGGTGTTTTTGAATATTTTTCTGGTGCAAACTCTGCTTGACGTGGCGGTGAGAATTCGGTGAGAGTAGTTGTCGTCCATAGATTGGATAAGCAAAAAGAGGGGCTTGAAATTGCTGAAGAAGTCAGCAAAAAACTCACAGTAGT
>QNAO01000077.1 GCA_003641785.1 Thermotogae bacterium | reverse complement strand
TTAGAAAGGAGATTTTGCCCCTTAGTGTTGAAGCCTAAGACTCTGAGGTACTGTGGACCTTCTTTATTCGATTTTTCCATAAATTCCCTATCAAGGTTAAAAAAAGAAAACAAGGATAGTCGCTTTATCTTACTGAGAGTGAATCGTTTTGAATTCACGCATTTGAAAAATTCTTCCAACGTTCCTGCCTTAGCTGCGCATTTGATGAAACGCTTCTCAAGACCTTCTGAGAATCCATAGATGTTTTCCAGTTCGCGCCTCGATTTAAGTCTCAATGAGCTGAGAATCAAGGATTCCATGTTTCTCAGAGCAACGGGACCTCGCCCCTCGTTCAGTTCTCGTAAAATGATATTGAGGCTTTTCTCTGGAACACTCTGAGAAACGTTGTCCCATCTCCCACACAAAATTGATTCCCTGATTGCGGTAGCACTCGAAAACGTTCCTGAAAACTTTGAGGAGAGATAGTTAGCCCCAACTCTCTTTACAACATGAGGTTTCATCGATAGTGACAATTCAATGAGAGCCTTCACGTATTCCAGTCCGAGAATATCGTTGGATTTCTCTATTGATAGAACATCCTGTGGATTCAACTCGGAAGTAGCTTGGAAGAAAGCAAGGAGAGCTTTTTTGCGGGCATTGGGAAAGGATAAACCTTTCTTGAGTTCTTTGTGTATCAATTCGGGAAACGGTGGAGGTTGTTTTACCAAAACATGAGCCATCTTTGAGAGTGCCTCCAAGTTCCCCGATTCGCTTCCAAAGACAATATCAGTTACGACCCCGGTTCTGCTCAGCAGAGATACCGCACCTTTTGCAAATCCCCCTGCATCTTGCACCGCAAAACAAAATGGAAGTTCAAGAACAAGATCAGCTCCACATTGCAAAGCAGCTTCCGCTCTTGAAAACTTGTCTATAATAGCAGGCTCTCCTCTTTGACAAAAGGATCCGCTCATAACCACCACGACAGCTTCACAGTTAGTAATTTTCCTTGCTGATTCCATGTGATAGAGATGGCCGTTGTGAAAGGGATTGTACTCTGCAACTATCCCTGCAACATTCAACGCTTTATGAACTCCTCTCTCAGAATAACGAGAGTCGTTACAAAGAAGAAGCATGTAAAAAGCAGTATGCCGGCAGAAGCTGCTGTCATGATTCTGACTCTTCCAGCTTCGCCGAGCAGTTCGATTCCAACCCAGGAGAACCCATTGACAATCATTCTGAAGAGTTGAAGGGAAAGTGAAAAACCACTGCAGATCACAGCAGAAGATAGAAAGGGTGTGTAATTTCCTTCTGTTGCCTTTGACACGATGTAAAAGCTCAAACAGATTCCACTTGAAATTGTGAAAATCGTTATTAACAGCATCCATTTGGATGTTTCAAAGGTTATATCTAACACGTCCTTGAGCAATGGTGCTGCGTACAATATTACCCCGTATCCCGCAAGCCAGAGAAATCCAATTGCCGTGCATACCATTCCAAGAATCAGCAGCAGATATGGCATATACTTCAAAATGATCACCTCACAAATAGGAAAAGATACGTTCCGCAAGTTTCTTGCTTTTTAGAATCTGTGCTACCTGACTTGGTGATGCGTTTCTCAAGCGATCCAAACTTCCAAAGGCTTCGATGAGCTGTTTTTTTCGTTTTGGGCCAATTCCCGGCACTTGGTCGAGTTTAGAAGAAAGCAGCTTCTTGGTTCGCAATTTTTTGTGAAAAGTGTTTGCAAACCTGTGAGATTCATCCCGTATACGAACCAGAGCTCGTAAAATAAGACTTTTCTGTGGGAAGTTCAGTTCACCGTGGCGGGTGAATACCCGTTCCTGAGCTTTTGCCAGACTTACCACATCAGCGTTCCGATTCAGAAATCTCAGGGCTTTGATGACAGAGTTCAACTGGCCCAAACCACCGTCAACAAGTATCAGATCTGGTACGGGGTGTTTCGAGTACCTTTTCTTGACCAGCAATTCGATTGTCGCATAGTCGTCAATTTTTCTGTTGCCAAAATTATAGTGCCTGTATTCACTCTTAACCGGTGTGCCGTTTTTGAAGACAACAACAGATCCAATGGTTGTATCTCCTTGAATGTGAGCTATATCGATTCCTTCTATATGTTGTGGAAGTCTGGAGAGTTTCAGTGATTCTGCCATTTGTTGAATAGTCTTTTTGTTTAACTCTCGAATGGAAAATTGAGTTTCCACGTTTTCTTTGGCTTTTTTCAGCAGATCCAGTTCAACATCGTCTCTGGGAGTACCAACGTAAACCTTATCTCCAAGCACAGAATGTTTCACACCTCTTTCAACTATAACAGAAGGTGGAATGTCATTCTTCTGAACCAAATAGAAGTTGAACAGAAAATTTCTCATAAAGGGTGAATCAAGCTCATAGACGAGTTTCGAGATCACATGTCCTCCGCGAATTCGAAAAACAACGTAAGTACGGCTCTTTCTTGCTATGACATCAAAGTTATATCTTTGATCGACTACGACACCTTGACGAGCCATTATGTCCTCAAATTTGAACAACATGTCCCTGTACTTCGCAGCATTTTCAAAGTCGAGGATTCTTGAATGCTTGATCATTTTCTCTCTTATCAACTGAATTGTTTTCTCTGTTTTTCCATTCAGAAATTCTATGAGGGGTTCTATCGCCATTTTTTGATAAAATTTGGGATTAATGTATTCATTTTTTCGACACGGGGCCAAACATCGGTGCATGTGGAAATTCATGCACGGTTTTCTTACTTTGCTGAGAGTTGTTTGACATGTTCTGAACAGATGTATCTGTTGCAGAAACTCGATTAGATTCCTGATGAACCCAACACTTGTGTACGGTCCGAAGTACTTGCTGTTTGTGCGGCTTCTTTTCCTCGATATTCTAACAGTTGGATACTCGTCAGCGGTTATTTCAACGTAGGGGTAATATTCCGCGTTCTTAAGAAGCACGTTGTATTTTGGTTTATGCTCAAATATCAAGGAAGCTTCGAGAAGAAGAGCCTCTCGTTCGTTAGATACTATCGTGAAATCGATATCAGTTGCTTCACTCAGGAGTGATCTAATCTTCGAGTTGGTCTTGTGTGTTGATGTGCGAAAATATGAAAGCAGTCTTGCGCGCAGGTTCTTGGCTTTCCCTACATATAAGTACTCTCTGTCTTTGCCGTAAAATATATAGATTCCGGGCTCTTTTGGAAATAGCTTGGCTTTCGTGTGCTTATCCATTGTTTTCCCACCTGAGTCTATTCTATCGCAATAACTTGAGCAAACATGTTTTCAAGGTGCATATAAAGAGTATTATTAACAAAGGTGCTTCTACGAGGTAACAAAACTATGGTAATATTGAGAATTAGTCTCAATAAGGGGGTGCTCCCGTGCGTTTGAGCGATGTTCCTGTTGGGTCTACCGCAAGAATTGAAAGAATATCCCGCGACTCTGTTAACTCCAGACTCCTCGGACTGGGGTTTGTACCTGGCGCACAGGTGATAGTCGTAAGAGAGGCCCCTCTTGGTAATCCACGTGTTTACCAAATAATGGGCAAACTCATTAGTTTGAGAAACGAAGATGCCAGTTGTATCGAAGTTACTGTAATGAGAGCAGCCATACCGCTTTCGGATTGTGAACCTGGGTTTTACATAGTTACGGAGATTCACGGTGGTGGTAAATTTAGAAGGCGCCAGAATATTGCAGGAATAGAAATAGGCAAACAGTTACAGGTGATAAGTACTTTTCCTATAACTGTTAGGACTGAGCAGGGAGTTTTCCGCCTGGGACGTGGTGAAGCGTCTCGGATAATTCTTAGGAGAGTGGGGCAATGGCCATAAAGGTGGCGCTCTGTGGGAACCCCAACGTTGGAAAAACCAGTCTTTTCAATGCTTTGACAGGACTTAGACAGTATGTTGCGAACTGGGCGGGTGTAACAGTCGAGGTGAAAGAAGGAGTTCGGAAGTGGCAAGGTAAGCAGATTGAAATAGTTGATCTGCCAGGAACCTACACACTCACTTCGTTTTCTCTGGATGAAAAGGTAGCAAGAGAATACCTGTTGTATAAACCTGTAGATGTGGTTGTGGTGATCGCCGATGCCCTTAATTTGTATCAAGGTCTCTACTTACTTCTCGAGGTTGTTGAGATGGGAGTGAAAGCGATTCTGGCTGTTAATGCCATTGATGAAGCCAGGAAGAAGAATGTTGAACTGGACAGATATGAACTATCAAAGCACTTGGGTGTTTCTGTTGTATTCACATCTGCTGTTACAGGTGAAGGCATCGAGGATCTTTTAAATACAATAGTTAAGGTTGCTTCTCTTCCAGCCGCACAGGTGCGAGTCAACTATTCAGAGGATATTGAGAAAACCATTGATGAAGTACGACAGAGTTTGAGTCAGATAGAGCTTTCAGGAATGCTCAGTAGATGGTTTTCGTTGAAATGCATCGAAAACGATCCTGAAATCATGGAGTTTGTTTCAAATCGAGGAGTGAAAATCGATTTCTCGGTTTTCAAGGGAATGGGCGAGAAGATAGCCCGACAGAAATACGATATGATAAACCTCGTTCTAAAAGAGGCTGTCAAAAAGCGCGAGAAATCGTTGAATGTGAGTGAAGCGATTGATCATGTTTTGACACACAAATACCTCGGCATACCGATCTTTCTGGCACTCATGTATCTTGCGTTCAACTTCGCGTTCAGCACTGTTCAGCCTTTGACAGATGCGGTTGAATGGTTGTTCACAGCTGCGGCTAATTTGATTAAGAGCACAATTTCTTCTGAAATGATTTCATCACTTCTTGCCGATGGTGTGCTTTCAGGAGTTGGAGGGGTTTTGTCCTTTGTGCCAAATATTTTTGCTTTGTTCCTAATTCTTGGTGTAATGGAAGAATCCGGATATCTTCCGAGAGCAGCCTTCGTGGTTGACAGAATAATGTATTCACTGAAATTATCAGGTAGATCTTTTATGTCTTTTCTTCTCGGCTTTGGGTGTAGCGTTCCCGCCGTGATGTCTACTCGTGGAATCTCGGATCCTAAGGAACGACTTGTCACAATTCTTTCAGTGCCCTTTATATCATGTAGTGCCCGGCTCCCTGTCTATTTGCTGCTGGCGAGTATCTTTTTTCGTGATAACGCAGGAACAGTCGTTTTTGGGATGTACGCTTTGAGCATTCTTATATCGATCTCTACTGCCGTCTTTACCAACAAAATTCTTTTCAAGGGTGAACCTTCCTTCTTGATCATGGAACTTCCCAGATACAGATTTCCCACAGCGAAAAACATTGTTCTCTATTTGTGGAACCGTGGCAAACACTTCTTGATCAAGGCGGGTACGATAATCTTTGCCGCTTCTGTAATCATCTGGATATTGTCATATTTTCCTGTGCAAGGCGATGTTTCCCATTCCTTTGCTGCATATATAGGTAAAGCGGTCTCGGTGATTATGAAACCCTTTGGTTT
>QNAO01000076.1 GCA_003641785.1 Thermotogae bacterium | reverse complement strand
CTTGATAATGCCCGACATAGAGGCGGGAAATATTTTCTACAAAGCAATGGTTTTCCTTGGTGGAGCAAAAGTGGCTTCAACGATTGTTGGAGCGAAAGTACCTGTTGTTTTGACATCGAGAGCCGATTCTGATGAAACGAAGTTCTATTCCATTGCTCTTGGAGCTTTCTTAGCTGAGGGGTGAATTCAGTTGTACAGAATACTTGTTATAAATCCTGGCTCGACATCAACGAAACTCGCCGTATTTGAAGATGAAAAACAAGTTGTAAGTAAGACTCTTCGTCACGACACCGAAGAGTTGAAATCGTTCAAATCTGTGGCAGATCAGTACAAATTCAGAGAAAGAATCATACTCAACTTCCTGAAGAGAGCAGGATTTGAGCTTACCGACTTTGTGGCCATTGTTGGGCGCGGAGGTTTGATTCAACCTGTCGTCAGTGGTACTTACGAAGTCAACGAACTAATGCTTGAGGAGCTGAAACAGGCAAAAAACGGTGAGCACGCGTCTAACCTTGGAGCTATTCTGGCAAATGAATTGGCAAAAGCGGCTGGCGTAAAAGCTTATATCGTCGATCCAGTTGTTGTAGATGAAATGCAGCCTGTGGCCCGAATTTCTGGACACCCAAGCATAAAGCGCAGATCCATTTTTCACGCTCTTAATCAAAAAGCGGTTGCAAGAAAGGCTGCTTTCCAACTTGGGAAAACCTATGAAAACGTGAATCTAATAGTTGTCCACATGGGTGGTGGAATTTCAATAGGAGCTCATGTGAAAGGGAGAGTAGTTGATGTCAACAACGCTCTTGATGGTGAAGGACCGTTTACTCCTGAAAGAAGTGGTGATCTACCGCTCACCCAGGTAATTGATCTGTGCTTTTCAGGGAAGTACAATTACACAGAGATGAAACGAAAACTGACCGGTCAGGGAGGGCTGGTTTCATACCTTGGAACGAACAGCGCTCAAAAAGTTCAGCAGATGATAGAACAGGGTAACGCTCACACCAAACTTGTTTACAGAGCAATGGTATACCAAATTGCGAAGTGGATAGGAAAAACGGCCGCTGCCATGAAAGGAGATGTTGATGCTGTTATTTTAACAGGTGGACTTGCCTATGACGAAAAGTTCCTGGTCAAGTGGCTGAAAGAGTACATTTCCTTCATCGCTCCGGTACTGGTATTTCCCGGAGGCAACGAGGAGGAAGCTCTGGCTCTTGGTGCCCTGAGAGTGCTGAGAGGAGAAGAGCAAGCACGTGTTTATCGAGGATCCGAAAATGTCTAAGAACAGTGTCTTCGTAGGTCTCTTTGGTAGTGGAAAGACAGAGATTGCTATAAACTTCGCTCTGAAGCTGAAGTCTGCGGGAAGGTGTGTGGCTATCGCTGATATAGACATTGTTTCTCCATATTTTAGAACAAGAGACGCCAGAAGTTTACTGGAAAAGCGTGGTTTAACGGTTATAACACCACCGAGACAGTTGATGAAAGCAGATCTGCCAATTATAACGGCATCGGTTGCTGGGTATTTAAGCAACGCTTCTCATGATGTGGTGCTGGATGTTGGAGGAGAAGAATCAGGAATAGTCGTTCTTGGTTACCTTGAGGAACATCTGAAAGACGCAGATTTCTATTTTGTAGTAAATACTCGAAGACCGTTCACCACAGACGTAGAAGGCATAGTGAGCTCAATAGATAGGCTTAGAAAACATGCAAGGATAGAGATCGATTTTCTTGTGAACAACGCCAATACGGGAGATGAAACGACCCCCAAAATCGTGAGAGAAGGAGAAGAGATACTCGAGGAAGTTTCAAACCTGATGAAGATACCCGTTGCTTTTAGTGTTGTAAAAAAAGATTTGAAGGTGAGTGATACAGCATTTCCCATTTTCAGGATAGAAAGATTCATGACACTGGATAAGGAGGTAGAAAGATGAAAAACGCCTACATAGAGATCGACAAAGAAAGGTGTAAAGCTTGTGGGCTCTGTATATCGGCGTGTCCTCAAGGAATAATAAGGTTTTCAAGTGAGTTTAATTCCAAAGGCTATCATCCGGCAGAGCCGAATGATCCAGAAGCCAAGTGTACTGGATGTGGTTTTTGCTATATGATGTGTCCTGATGTTTGCATAACTGTGTACCGAGCTGTGAAAGTTTAAGGAGGTAAAGAGCATGAACAAAATTATGATGAAAGGGACAGAAGCTATCGGTGAGGCCGCAATAAGAGCCGGGTGCCGCCTGTATTTCGGTTATCCCATTACTCCTCAAAGCGAATTAACGGAATACATGGCGCGAAGACTTCCTCAAGTGGAAGGCACATTTCTTCAGGCTGAAAGTGAGGTCGCAGCGGTCAATATGATATATGGAGCCTCAAGTGTTGGCAAACGAGTCATGACTTCAACCTCATCGCCTGGCTTTAGCTTGATGCAAGAGGGTGTTTCCTATATCGCCTGTGCACAGTTGCCATCTGTCTTTGTAAATGTCGTGAGAGGCGGTCCGGGTTTGGGGGACATCCAACCTTCACAGGGAGACTATTTTCAGGCTACCAAAGGTGGTGGACACGGTGATTACAAATTACTTGTACTTTCTCCTTCCACTGTTCAAGAGGCTGCCGATCTGACAGGAGTGGCGTTTGAACTTGCCGATAAGTACAGAAATCCGGTTCTCATATTCGCTGATGGTTTACTGGGACAAATGATGGAGCCCGTGAGCTTTTCTGATAAGAAAGTGTCTTATGATAACTCTTCCTGGGCGCTCATTGGAGCTAAGAACAGGCCGGCAAGACAGGTTACATCTTTCAACATAGATCCTTATGGTCTTGAGAAAATGAACCTGGAACTACAGAAAAAATACAAGCTCATGGAAGAAAACGAGATTCGATACGAAACAACTCTCACAGAGGATGCGGATATTCTGATAGTAGCTCACGGAACAATGGGCAGAATTGCGAAGAGCGTTGTAGAAATGGCAAGGAAAGACGGGTTAAAGGTAGGGCTTTTTAGGCCCATAACTCTTTATCCATTTCCATATGAAGCGCTGAGAAAGAGCGCCGCCGATGTATCGCTCGTGCTGACTGTTGAAATGAGCAGTGGTCAGATGCTTGAAGATGTGCGTCTGGCGATTGCCGAGAGAACAAGAGTTGAGTTCTATGGCAGAATGGCTGGAGTTGTGCCAATGCCTTTGGAGATTTATGAAGTTCTTAAACAAAAGATTGGGAGGCGTTCGTGATGGACTACAAAGTCGCCTACAAAATGCCACGATCACTCAGCGGAAAGCAGTTTACTTACTGTCCAGGCTGTCATCACGGGATTGTCCACAGACTAATCGCTGAAACAATAGATGAATTGGATCTAAGGGAAAAAACAATTATAGTAGCTCCTGTGGGATGCTCGGTTTTCGCTTACGAGTTTTTTGACATTGACGGAACAGTTGCTCCTCATGGTAGAGCTCCAGCGGTGGCAACTGGGATGAAACGAGCCCGACCTGATCTGACGATCTTCACCTACCAGGGTGATGGAGATCTGGCAGCTATAGGTACAGCCGAAATGATCCACGCGGCAAACCGCGGGGAACTGATAACGACGATTTTTATAAACAACGCCATCTACGGTATGACCGGAGGGCAAATGGCGCCGACCACACTGCTTGGTATGAAAACAACAACTTCGCCGTATGGTAGAAAGGCCGAGAAGGAAGGATATCCTGTTCACGTCTGTGAAATTATCAAAGAACTTCAGGGCGTGGCTTTTCTCGCAAGAACGAAAGTCACAACACCGAGAGATGTCATGACAACCAAAAAATATATAAAAAAGGCGTTCCAGGCACAACTGAAAGGGTTGGGATACAGTTTGGTTGAGGTGCTTTCTACATGTCCAACAAACTGGGGCTTAAGTCCAGAAAAGGCGATTAAATGGCTTGAGGAAAACATGACAAAGGAATTTCCACTGGGAGTTTATGTGGACAAGGTTGGTGACGCGAAATGACGCACAGCATAATCATTTCAGGTTTTGGTGGACAAGGAGTCATGTTGATGGGACGAGTTTTGTGTCAGGCGGGAATGACTGAAGGTAAACACGTTACCTGGCTTCCCTCGTACGGTCCGGAAATGCGTGGGGGAACGGCAAACTGCACGGTTATCATCAGTGATGAACCTGTTGCATCTCCCGTTGTGGACAGTCCAGAAGAAGTTGTTGTGATGAATATCCCTTCTTTGTTAAAATTCGAGCCGATAGTTAGGAGAAATGGATATCTTTTCATAAACAGCTCGGTTGTAGATAGAGAGCCGAAGAGACAAGACATAAAGACGATTAAGGTCCCAGCTAATGAAATCGCAGATCAACTGGGAAATTTGAGGGTTGCCAACATGGTTATGCTTGGGGCTTTTGTTTTCACAACAAAATGTGTTAATATTGAATCCCTAATCGATGCTATGAAATATAAGTTGAAAGGAAAGGATTCTTCCATTATAGAGCTAAATGTTGAAGCGATAAAACAGGGATTAAGGCACGTAGGCGGATGAGATAAACCCACCCATTGGCCGGGGCGAAGCTCCGGCATTTTTTATTTTTTTGTTCAAATGATGATATCTTTTCTGTTGTGTTGTCTTTATGATACTTTTGAGAACAGCAACAAATGGTTTTCCACTCTTATCTTTCAGCGAACAAAGCGCGTACGCTTTACTTTTTCATCCTCCGATTTTCACATGAAATCCGTTGGCTTTCATTTTAGATTCAATGAAACTGATCTTCTCATAAGAGGCGCGGAGTTCACCTGTCAGTTTGAATTTCTTCCCGAGCATATCGTATTTTTCCGATATGTTGTGAAAGGGCAACAAATGTATGTTTGACTTGATACCTATGTGTTCCAAATAGTCCATGAGATCTTCTATATCCTCTTCTGAATCATTTATCGCCGGCACAATGGGGACACGGATCAGCACACTTTTTTCACTTTGCAGTAGGAATTCAAGGTTTTCTCTTATTTTCTCATTTGATACGCCCGTGTACTTTTTGTGTTTTGCATCATCAACTATTTTCAAATCGTATAGAAAAAGATCCACATATGGAAGAATCAACTCAAAAGACTTTCTTTCAGCGTAGCCGCAGGTATCAACAGCGGTGTGTACTTTCAAATGCTTGAGTCTTTCGAGAAGCTCTTTCAAAAACTCTACCTGCATAAGAGGTTCTCCACCTGACACCGTAACACCGCCCTGTGACTGATTGAAGAAGAGAATATCTTTGTTTAATTCTTTTAGAATTTCTTCAGTACTCATTTGCTTGCCCACGAGCTTTATAGCACCTGTTGGGCACATCTCAGCGCATACTCCACAAGATGAGCACAGCTTTCTGTTCAGGATCAGTTGTTTACCTTCAAATGTGATTGCACCGGACGGACAGTTGGCCACGCACGTTTTACACGCGATACACTTGCGCTTTATATACATCAGTTCAGGTG
>QNAO01000075.1 GCA_003641785.1 Thermotogae bacterium | reverse complement strand
TTCGAGATATCGGCCAAAGAAAATCTTGAAACAAAGATACGTTCTGCTGGTTCCGAAAGACTCTTCGGCAAGATAGTTGTTCCTGAAGAGACAATTTTGGATGTCACCTCAAAGTCTGTAGAAAGACATGTGGTGTCCACCAATGCGAAGCTGCATGTAAGTGATGGCTCTGATGTTCAAAAGGGCAACATAATTGCTGAAGAGCCTCCCATTCACGCGAGACACTCTGGCAGGATTACCAATGTTAAAAACTTTCGGCGTGTGATTATAGAAACTATAGACAGGAAGTTCACAAAAGTGTATTTTCTGCCTGAATCCGCCGGTGTGGAATCGGGAATCAAGATGGGAGCGAGGATAAAGCAGGGAATGCCCCTGACTAAGAACTTGGAGTACGTGAGCGAGCTTGACGGCAAGGTTGTAACTTCCGAAAGGATGAAGCGTGTTGACATTGTTACAGACAGCGGTGAAGCGGATGTTTACTACATTCCGATAGAAGTCTACGACGGTGAAAAAGTGAGAAAGGGTAGATCAGTACGAGCGGGAGAGCTCTTGGCAGAGAGCAAGAAAATAAGGGTGCGATCAAATGGTAGGGTTGAAGTAGTTGACTATGGTACAAGACGAGAGCTCAGAATTGCCAAAACGCAGAAAAGAAGATTGTTTCCTGGCTACGTTTTTGTGGAAATGATCATGAATGACGAAACATGGCAATTTGTTAGAATGGTGCCAAGTGTAATAGATTTTATCGCGTCGGGTGGGCAACCGCTGAAGTTAAAGAAAAGAGAGGCCCGCATGATCTTGAGATTGTCTGGATTGGAAGAAGTCGAGGAAAAGATAAAGCCGATGAAAGTAGAGTTTGATTTTCGCGTTGGAGATGTTGTTAGAATCACGAGCGGCCCATTTGAAGACTTCGCGGGCGTTGTTAGAGAAATAGATCCAGAGAAGCAAGAACTGCGAGTTACGGTGACTATATTTGGCAGAGAAACACCGGTTACGGTTAAAGTATCCGAGGTTGAGAGAATTGAATGAAGTGGGAGGGAGATTCCCATACCACGAAGGAGGGAATACTGAATGGCAAAAAAAGTAATGGCACAAGTGAAACTGCAATTGCCAGCTGGAAAAGCTTCTCCAGCTCCACCTGTAGGTCCTGCTTTGGGTCAGAGAGGCGTTAACATCATGGATTTCTGCAAGCGTTTCAACGCTGCTACTGCAGATCAATCAGGTATGTTACTTCCGGTAATTATAACTGTGTACGAGGATCGTTCTTTTACATTTGTTGTGAAAACCCCACCAGCGTCTTTTCTGCTCAAGAGAGCTGCTGGCGTGGAAAAGGGTTCCTCTGAGTCCAAACGTAAGGTCGTTGGCACAGTGACGCGTGAACAACTCGAAGAGATTGCCAAAATGAAAATGGCCGATTTGAATGCCAATGATCTGGAAGCAGCGGTTAAGATCATTGAAGGAACCGCAAGAAGCATGGGATTAGAAGTCAAAGCATAGTTGCGACGAAAGGAGGAGGCGTATGCCGAAGCACTCCAAAAGATATGAGGAGATAAGGAGAAAAGTTAACAGATTCAAGTCTTACAGTATTGATGAATCCATAGCACTTGTGAAGAAAACGGCAACAGCGAAGTTTGATGAGACGGTGGAGTTGCATTTGACAACCAATATAGATCCAAGAAAACCCGATCAGCAAGTACGGAACACTATATCGCTGCCAAATGGAACTGGTCGCAGTGTGAAGATACTGGCATTCGCAAAGGGTGAAAAGGCCGAAGAAGCAAAAAAAGCCGGTGCTGATTATGTTGGAGCAGAGGATCTCGTTGATAAGATACAAAATGAGGGGTTCACTGACTTTGATGTTGCGCTGGCAACACCAGATATGATGAGGTTTATTGGTAAGCTCGGGAGAATACTTGGGCCCCGCGGCCTTATGCCATCTCCAAAATCTGGTACTGTGACAGAAAACATAGCTGAAGCGGTGAAAGAATTCAAAAAGGGACGAATAGAAGTTAGAAACGACAAAACAGGCTGTATTCACATACCTATTGGAAAGAAATCGTTTTCTGATGAGGTTCTCAGAGAAAATCTGGTCTCAGCGGCTACACAGATAGCTTCACTGAGACCCACAGCGGTCAAAGGGCAATTTATAAAGAAAGCTGTTTTGTCTTCAACCATGGGCATTGGTGTGAAGATTGAATTAGGCGATCTGTTCCCAAGTAAATAATATTTTCGCCTGAGACAGTAGGTTTCAAGAAGAGGTTTTCCTCACCTACCGAGGCGTGTAGCGATCCTTGTGGCACGTTCCTCAATGATCGGTGGCCATGACCTCGGTCTCTTCTTGAAAGAGACCTTATTTTTTTGGAAGGAGGTGCAGATTTGATCACCAGGGCCAAAAAAAAGGAAATAGTGGAGAAGCTCTCTGATAAGTTCTCCAAGAGTTCTCTAATACTGTTTACTGACTTCAAGGGCTTCGATGTTGCTACATTCAGAGATCTCAGACGCAGAATATACGAAAGATATGGAACAGCCGCGCACTACACCGTTGTCAAGAACACTCTTCTTGATCTCGCGTTGAAAAATGCACAATACGATCCAGCTGAATACGAAATGTATCTTAAGGGACCCACAGCCGTTCTGTACGTTGAGCAGGATGAGGCTATAGATGCCCTGAAAATAACGAATGAGTTTGTTAAAGAGCGCAAGTTTGAGAATGTCTTCAAAGGTGGATTCCTCGAAGGTCAAGTTTTCACTGGGGAAGATGTTGCTACATTTGCAAGCTTGCCGAGCAAGCAGGAGCTGTATGGAATTCTTGTTGGACAGATCCAAGCTCCGATTAGAGGCTTTGTTTATGCGTTGAGTGGAATTTTGAAACAGCTTCTTTATGCGTTGAATGCAATCAAAGATAAGAAATCAGAGTAGCGGAGGTGTTATCATGAACATGGAAGAAATTATTGAGGCTATCGAGAAGATGACAGTCAAGGAATTGGCAGAGCTTGTTAAGAAGCTTGAGGACAAATTCGGTGTTTCGGCGGCAGCTCCAGTAGCGGTTGCAGCACCCGCAGCAGGTGGAGCAGCACAGGCAGAAGCAGAAGAAAAAACCGAGTTTGACGTAATTCTGAACAGCTTTGGATCAAACAAGATTGCGGTTATCAAAGTTGTTAGAGAAATAACAGGTTTGGGTTTGAAGGAAGCCAAAGAACTTGTGGAAAAGGCGGGCACTCCTGACGCTATCATAAAAAATGGAATTCCAAAGAACGAAGCGGAGGAAATCAAACAAAAACTGACGGAAGCAGGGGCCGACGTAACGTTGAAATAGTATGTCGCGCGTTTCCACTTTGAAAAGAATATGTATCAACCTATGCCAGCTTTGTCTGGTATAGGTTGTTTTGTGGTTTAATACTAAGGTGCGATCTCTATACTTTCCCGTCTCAGTGTTCTTCTTAGTCATGGTCTTCTGTTTCCTACAATTATAACATAAACCGAGGTGATCTAATGCGAAGTGTCCAGTACGGAAAAAGGCAACGCCTCACCTTCGGACGCATTCACGACGCGAGCCGCATTCCAAATCTGATCTCGATGCAAATCAGCTCGTACAAAGACTTTCTCGAGAACGGACTTATTGAAGTTTTGAAGAAGTTTTCCCCCATAACATCTCAGCCTCACAAAGGCGATCTCAAAAAAGGAGAAAAAGGGTTCGTCGTTGAATTCATTTCGTCAAGAATGGGAGAGCCACCAAACGAGATAGAAGAATGTAAGCAAAAAGGCTTGACTTACACGGTTCCGATATTCACGACCGTGAGGATAACTGATGTGAACACAGAGGAGATGAGGGAAGAGGAAGCGTTTTTGGGTTATCTTCCCTACATGACGGAAAACGGCACATTCATAATCAATGGTGCCGAAAGAGTAGTAGTTAGCCAGCTTGTACGAGCCCCAGGAGTTTACTTTGTTGAAGAGCTGTCCAAGACGCAGGCTTCTGCACCTATATACATGGCACATTTTCTCCCCCAAAGGGGTGCGTGGTTGGAGATTTTACTCAACCTTAACGAAGGTGTTTTCTACTCACGAATAGACAAGAAGAGAAAGCTCAACCTGTTCCTTCTCTTCAAAGCCTTGGGCTACGAAGACGATCTTGAGCTGTTGAGTTTGTTTCCCGATGTGGTTGATGCTGACGATGAGTATTCTATGATGAATGTGGTTGGCTCTGTCGTTCTTCAAGATGTTGTTGTCGATGGCAAAACTGTTGTTAAGAGAGGTGGAGTTATCTCTGAAAGCACGGCGAAGTTGATACTCGAGTCAGATGTTGAAACAGTAGTTAGAACACATCCTTTTGCGCAGAAAACTCTGGAAAAACTCAACGCAGCTTATGAGCAAGTTGACTCCACAAAAGCGTATCTCGAAATCTTTCGAAAGCTGAAGCCTGGCGAAATGCCAAGAATAAATGCTGCGAAGTCGTATTTGAACAGCCTGTACTTCAGCCCTGAAAGGTTCGAGCTTTCTGAAGTGGGAAGATACAAAATCAACAAAAGACTGACACCTGCTTACAGAAAGTACCTTATGCAAATCAAAGGGATGACAGAAGAAGAAGCTGAGAAAGAAAAATATGATTCCAACAGCTTAGTGTTAACCCCGATGGATATAGTTTTGGCAACCAGGTATCTGATAGATGTCAGCAAGAATCCTGAAGTAATGGATACAAAAGATCACTTGGGAAACAAAAGAGTGAGGACCGTTGGTGAACTTGTCAGGATCGAGTTCGAAAGAGCGTTTTCCCGTGCCCAAAGGCTAATCCAAGAAAGGTTAACACTTTACAATTCTCTCGACAAGATATCTATTCAAAATCTTATAAATGTCAAATCTATAATCGCGGCGGTGAATCAATTCTTTGCAACAAGTCCCCTGTCACAGTTTATGGAACAGGTGAATCCGTTAGCGGAGCTCACTCACAAAAGGCGTCTCACAGCAGTTGGGCCGGGAGGCTTGAGAAAGGAAAGAGCAAGGTTTGAGGTTAGAGATGTTCATCACTCGCATTATGGCAGAATGTGCCCTATAGAAACTCCTGAAGGCGCCAACATAGGTCTCATAACTTCTCTTGCTGTTTTTGCAGGCATTGATAAATTCGGGTTTCTGACTACTCCTTACAGGAAAATTGTGAACGGGCGTCTCACAGAGGAGATTGTATATCTCACCGCAGACGAGGAAGAAAACTACAACATAGCTCCAAGTACGATCAAGATTGACGACAAGGGATTCATAGTAGACACGAAAGTTCCCGTTAGGTATATGGAAAGGGTACAGTATGTTGACAGAGCAAAAGTTCAGTTTGTTGATGTTTCACCAAAACAAATTGTGAGCGTGTCAACAGCCCTCATACCCTTTCTTGAACACGACGATGCCAATCGTGCTTTGATGGGTTCAAACATGCAGAGACAAGCCGTTCCTTTGATAA
>QNAO01000074.1 GCA_003641785.1 Thermotogae bacterium | reverse complement strand
TGATAGCAAGATCAGTCAGGGAGATTGGTTATTACAGTCAGGTAGTTCAGTACGATGAGAAATTGGATATATCTGATATTGGCGCTGTTATCCTTTCGGGAGGGCCAAGCAGTGTTTATGAAGAAGGTGCTCCCAAACTTCCAAAGTGGATTCAGAGGTATGAAGGTAAGGTTCTTGCAATATGTTACGGAATGCAACTCATCAGTTATGTGCTGGGAGGAAAAGTCAAAGTGTCTGTAACAGCGGAATACGGTAGAACGAACGTTAAAGTTACTAAGAAAGATGTACTCTTTGACGAAATTCCTGAAACTTTTGTCGCTTGGATGAGCCACGGGGATTACGTTGAAAAACTTCCCCCAGGCTTTGAAATTCTTGCTCAAAGCGAAGACAAAATAACCGCCGCGGCGACTGATGGAAAGAAGTACTGGCTTCTACAGTTTCATCCCGAAGTAAAGCACACAGAGTATGGTCGGGAAATACTGGAAAATTTTCTTCTGAAGGTCTGTAACCTCAAACCCAATTGGAATCTAAAGGATTTTGCAAAGGCAAAAGCTGAGGAGCTCAGGGAAATTCTTCGGGGTAAACGTGCCATCGCTGCTCTCTCTGGTGGCGTAGATTCCTCTGTTGCCTGTGTTTTGACTCACAAAGCAATTGGAAAAAACCTGGTCAATGTGTTTGTGAACCACGGAATGCTTCGAAAAGGTGAAGAAAACGAGGTGTACAGAGTTTTTCACGAGCTGCTTGGACTGAACCTTGTTCGGGTTGATGCCCAAAAGAGATTTCTGAATGCCCTAAAAGGAGTGGCAGATCCCGAGAAGAAAAGAAAAATAATAGGTGAAGAATTCATAAGAGTTTTTGAAGAGGAAGCAAGAAAGCACGGTGTGGAATTTCTCATTCAGGGCACCATATACTCTGATGTCATAGAGAGTGCGAAATCCGGAAAGAAGACAGCCGCGATAAAGAGTCACCACAACGTAGGAGGGCTTCCTGAAACAATGAGTCTTCAAATCGTTGAACCCTTGAAAAATCTTTTCAAGGATGAAGTCCGAGTCGTCGGAGAGATTCTTGGAATCCCAAGAAGTATAGTGCATCGCCAACCTTTCCCAGGACCTGGACTCGGAGTGCGAATAATAGGCGAGATTAATCCTGAAAAGCTAAGAATACTCAAGGAAGCAGATCATGTTTTCACTGAGGTTTTGAAAGAAACAGGTTGGTATGACAGAATATGGCAGGCTTTTGCTGTGCTCCTGCCAGTGAGATCTGTTGGAGTGCGAGGTGATAAGAGGGCCTACGACTATGTTCTCGCGCTCAGAGCGGTTGATAGTGTCGAAGGAATGACTGCAGACTGGTCCAAAGTACCTCACGAGGTTCTTGATCTCGCAGCGAGGCGCATTTTGAACACTGTCAAAGGCGTTGGCAGAGTAGTTTACGACATAACATCAAAACCTCCAGCAACAATAGAATGGGAGTAATCACTAATGAAAAAAATGCTTCCTCTCTTTCTGACAGCTATTGCGCGTTTTGCCTCTGTGCCTAGTTTCGGAATGCTTGTACAGTTCAGAATGAGAGAGATGGATGCTCCTTTGTTCCTAATAAGCTCTGTTTCCTCAGTTAGAGGTGGGGTAACTTCACTTTCATCCCCCCTGTGGGGAGCCATTTCAGATGAAGCCAGAAATAGAAAGCCCGTTCTTGTGCTTTCATTAACCCTGACAGCGCTTTTATTGCCGCTGTATTTAACTCTCAGAAACCCCGTTTTCTTCCCGATCATCGCGGGCGTCGTTGCGTTTTGTGCGGCTGGATTTGAGCCAATCGCTTTGGCCATGAGTACAGATGAAAGAAACAGACGAACCTCTGTTTCTCTATCACTTTTAAACACGGCAAATTCTATTGGAATGGGTTTGGGCAGATTTCTGATAGCGGCTCTAATAGGGATTCTTGGTGTTTTGGGAACAATGGGAATGTTCTGTGCTGTGGCCGCATTTGCGGTTGTTTTCGCCTCTTTCATACCACGCATTGAACACAGCAGACATCAGAGAAGAAAAACTATAGAAAAGATGTTTTCAGCACTTGTTTCGAAGGATATTCTTAAAAAGAATAATCTCTGGGCGATGTACATAGGAACACTTCTGAGGCAGCTTGGCACCGCTGGCACTTTTGCCCTCATAGCTGTCTATCTAACCGAAAGGGTTGGATTGACGCAATCGCAGGCGGCATTCCTTTCTATGATGAATCCATTAATGCAGGTTCCTTCTCACATCTTCTTTGGCCGTATAATTAAAAAGATAGGTTCGAAGAGAAGCACGGTCATTGGAACGAGCCTTTCAGGTCTGTCTTCGGTTCTCTTTGCCTTTGCAAAAGGCTGGGAGGCGGTTTTAGTCGGCTATATTCTTGCGGGCTTTGCTTTCGGCGGATTTATAAACGGAGCCTCCAGTTACATAGCTGAAAGAACTCCCGCGAACAGACGAGCGGAGTTTTTGGGACTTCTCAGATCGGCTCGTTCCATCGGTTTTCTCATTGGTCCTATCATAGCCGGAATAGTAGCTCAGTGGTCATTTACCCTTCTGTATGCTTTAATGGCTGGTGTATGTCTTGTAGGAGCTGTCATCATATTTCTGGTGTGCCGTTAATCTCTTTTGTCACTGGTTAATCTGAACAACTCTGTTCTTTCCTCATCATTGGCAAGAGAGTGATATCGGTGCAAAGCTGCTTGAGCAAATCGCCTTATAATCGCAAGTAAATCACTGTTTTTCAAAAGATCATCCCCAAGAAGTTTCCGCAACGATTGGCTGAGCATGTAACCTTCGGAAGAGTCGGGATCAAACAATATTTCTTCAACATGATTTGAATTGACTTCAGGATGAATCTTTTTCAACAAAGAAAGGATACAATCAATGAAAACATCACCAATTTCTTCCGGTTTTTTGACGGAAGATAAACGCTCCCTGTAAGAACTTTCCAGCTCCTTTTCATACCTGACAAACGAAAGCATCTTCTTTCCTTTTTTCATCATGACACACTCCTTTCAAATTTTGCCGTTTAGGAAAGCCACCAAACCAACGGATAGAATAGCTGCTGTTTCGAATCTAAGAATCTTTCGGCCAAAGGAAATCGGTGTGCCATTCTCAGCAAGCATGTCCGCTTCTTCTTGTGTAAAATCTCCTTCTGGACCAACTATTAAATTCACCCGACCCTTGAAATCCTTCAATTCAGCTGGTCTTCCACTTTTGTGAAGAACAACTGTGTTTCCTTTCAAGATGCTCAAGAACGAAAAATCCTCAAAGAAGAGAACTTCTGGGAAAGCGTATCTTTCACATTGCTTTGCGCTGTCGCGGACAATTAACTGCACCTTGTTGTACTTGTCTTTGTAAGACCTGCTTCGAACGCTCTTGTAGATGATCAACCTATCAACTCCAAGCTCAACAGATTTTTCCACTATCCAGCGAAGTCTTCCCCATCCTTGCGAAGCAATGCATAAAGTATGTTCCGCCTCAGCTGGTATCTCTTCTATTCTCTTAGACTCCTTTATCGTCGCCGTGGATCGATCCTTTTTGATTTCATTTAGAACACACGTGTATAAAGTTCCTTTCCCGTCTGTCGCTTTGATCATATCTCCTTTTTTAAGGCGGACTACCTTGATATGTTCTGTTTCGTGCCTATCCAACACAAGATGGTCCTTTTGTACTTGCCCATAGAAAATATGTGGCAACTCAGGGAATCACCTCGCAGTTCATATAGGGCTGGAGAACTTTTGGTACATCTATTCGACCGTCAGATCTCTGGTAGTTTTCCACCACAGCTACAAGGGCTCTTCCTATGGCAACTCCCGAGCCATTCAACGTGTGGGCAAACACGAGTTTGCCATCAGATCTTCTTCTGTAGCGAATATTTCCACGCCTTGCCTGAAAATCCGTGTCATTACTGCATGAAGATATTTCCTTGTAGTTGTTGTAAGATGGAAGCCAAACTTCGAGATCGTAAGTCTTCGCAGCGCCAAAACCCAGATCTGCGGTACAGAGTTCAACAACTCTGTATGGAAGCTCAAGAAGTTTTAGCACCGTTTCGGCATCGGAAACAAGCCTTTCAAGATCCTCAAAAGACTTTTCAGGAGTCGTCAACCAGACGAGCTCCACCTTATCAAACTGATGCTGTCGTATCATTCCTCTCACGTCTTTTCCATAGCTTCCCGCTTCTCTCCTGTAACACGGTGAATAAGCGACATATCGCAAAGGAAGATCAGCTTCCTGTAATATTTCGTTTGATCTCAGAGCTACCAGAGGAACCTCCGCCGTCGGAATTAGAAAGATATCATCGGATTCTATCCGGTACGCTTCTTCCTCAAATTTAGGAAGTTGTCCTGTGGTTGTCATCGTTTCTCTCTTTACCAGATGAGGAACCCACACTTCGGTATAACCGTGTTGTTTCGTGTGAACATCAAGCATGAAATTAATGAGAGCCCTCTCTAATCGAGCAAAACAACTGTACATAACTGTGAACCGCGATCCACTCAACTTTGCGGCTCTTTCAAAATCCATGAGTTTTAGTTTTGGTCCCAGATCCCAGTGGGCTTGAGGCTCGAAATCGAATACTCGGGGTTTACCCCACTTTCTTACCTCGACATTGTCATCTTCACTGTTACCAAAAGGAACAGACTCGTGGCAGATATTGGGAATCCTCAGAAGAAGTTCCATGATCTTTTCTTCATATTCTGAAAGCTTTTTCTCTTCAGTGGCAATCTGTTGGCCCAGTTGTTTTGCCTGGGCTATCACTTTCTCTGCTTCCTCGTTTTCTCCAGACGCTTTCAGTTGAGCTACCTTTTTCGAAGCAGCGTTTCTCTGCCCTCTTAAGGCGTTGACCGCTTCGATAATTTTTCTGCGCTGTTTGTCAAATTCTAAGATAACATCAACCACATCGTCGTTTTCATTTCTCTTTCTGAGACTCTGTTTCACCAACCCAGCTTGATCCCTAATAGTTTTAATATCGATCATCTAATTACCCCCTTATTCTTCCACTACAATCTCTACTTCTGCGTTTGTGGCTGTCATCTCGTCATTTTCTGTCTTTATCGTTACACTATCTGCCGATATCGTTATATTCTTGTCGTTGTCCACAAGTTGAACAGAACCAGAGAGCTCTATAATACCAGCTTCTCTGTCATACGTGAAGTTCTCGGCTGTCGCTTCTATGCTTCCCTTAACTATCCGAACTTTTTGCTCTGAATAACCCTCAAACAGGTCTTTTGAGAGGTCTATTTTCAAGCTATCACAGGTTAAAAATACAGTATCAGTGCTCTCTTGGTCAAAGATTTCAGCTGTTACTCCCTGAAGGAGCTCACCTTGCGTTGTTTTGAGATCGTAGTTCAGTGCTGTTGATGTTGCGCTGCCGCCATCAAACTCCATATACGTTGTGCCCGTGGCTTCAACGAGTCTCCACTCTTGCTGGTATTTGGATATAGTCATCGTAGGACACGAAAGTTTTAGA
>QNAO01000073.1 GCA_003641785.1 Thermotogae bacterium | reverse complement strand
TTTTCCCCTGAACCTTGTAACCACCGAACACGTTAATTGACTGGGGTGTCAGACCAAGATGCCCCATAACTGGGATTCCCGATTTAACTATGGACTCTATCAATGGTGCAACGAAGGTACCCCCTTCAAGTTTAACTGCATTTGCGCCTGCCTCTTTCAAAAATTTCCCAGCGTTCGCTATCGCTTCGTGTTCAGAACATTGATACGAGAGAAAAGGCATATCAGCGATGACAAACGCGTCTGGAGCCCCTCGCCTGACCGCGGCAGTGTGACGAATCATGTCTTCCATATTCACTGGTAACGTGTTCGAAAACCCCAAAACATTATTAGCAACTGAATCACCAACAAGAATTGCGTCGACGTTCGCTTCGTGTGCTATTCTGGCAAACGGACTGTCATAAGCAGTTATAACAACGATCGGTCTTTTGCCCTTTAGAGAAGTGAATTTTGTGATTTTCATGCTTCAGAAACCTCCATTTCTTTTGTTCTCTTTTCTATTCGATTCATAAACCATTTCACGTAGAATATCAATCATAACATCGTAGAGTTGCGAATACTCGGTGAAATTCTGTTTGAAGATTTGTCCTTCCTTTTCTACAACATTCCAGTCTCCACGGCTCACTGGACCAGTTAAAGCCTTTACGCTGCCAACTTTTGAAATGTTTTCCGCTGTTTGCCGAATCAACTGAGGGATAATGTCACGAAAACGGTCGATTTTGTACTCAGAGTATAACCTCTCTGCCAGATGCGACAAGCCTGTTACAAAATTCGAGGCTATCACAGCGGCCAGATGATAAGCTGTTTTGCTGCTTTCGTCCAATTCGATGAACTTTTCAGAAATCGAGTTGACAATTTTTCTTGCAACAGTCATTCCATAATCGTTTCCTTCGATGCCAAAAAAGCATCTTTCCATGGATTTCAGTGCAACGTCTATATCAGAGAAAGACATGTTCGGGTGAATGGAACCCCTACCCCAATCCAGATCATCAACGTCGAAGATGGACGAAGAGAGAAATCCACTGAAGTGAAAGACACAGACTCTGCCTGTCATTCTTGGCTTTATCTTACTGAAAACTCTTTCTATGACAGCATCTGGGACAGCCACAAATACGATTCCAGACAGCTCGCTTAACTCCTCATAAGTAGTGGGCAGTCCACACCTCAGATTCTTAACGAACCAATTAGCACGCTGAATATCTCTGGAAACAACGAATCCTGGCTCGAATTCAGAATTTGCAAAGAGGGTCTTGCAGATGCAAAATGCCACTTTACTCGTTCCTACCACATTTACAACCGTGAGAACCACACTCCGTGTTAAAATTCAGTTAGGACACACAAATAGTATACTAAACCCCTGAGATAAGTAACAGGTAAAACCAGGAGTGATCAGCTTGAAATGTAAGAAATGCTCGTCAACCGCGGTGATAAAGCTTCGGCAGCACAATGTCTCTTACTGTGAATATCATTTCAACGAGTATTTCGAAAAACGTGTTGAAAAAACCATCATTAAGTACAACATGTGCAAGCCAGAAGATAGAATTCTTGTGGCTGTTTCAGGTGGGAAAGATAGCTCCGTTTTGCTCTATGTTCTTGATAAGATGGGCTATCGTGTGGATGGAGTTTTTGTGGACATGGGAACTGTAACCCCACCCCATGAGGAATTGAAACAGCTTCAAGATCTGATTCGAGGACAAGTGTATTATCTGGATGTCAGAGACTATTTCTTGGGGTTGACAATTCCCGAAGTTTCTAAAATTCTAAGGAGGTCAACGTGTTCTGTCTGCGGGACTGCTCGAAGGTATATCCTGAACAGATATGCATTGACTGCCGGATATAATGTTCTCGCTATGGGCCACAACCTTGATGACGAATGTGCGGTGCTTTTGGGAAACGTACTCAACTGGCATATCGGGTATCTTTCCCGACAGAAGCCTGTTCTGCATAGGACACATTCAGGATTTGTCAAAAAGATAAAACCCCTGGTTCTTCTAACCGGAAGAGAGATTTATGCCTATGCACTTTTGAACCATATACCATGTAGTAAAGAAAACTGTCCCTTTTCCAAGAATGCGAGTTCGTTGAGATACAAATCTGGGATAAACGAGGTGGAAAGATATCATCCTGGAACCAAGCTGAGGTTTTACACGGAATTTGTAAAAAAGTCGCCATTCGAACCAGAGAAGGTTACCATTAGGAGTTGCAGCGTATGTGGTTATCCAACCACTGAGGACATCTGTGCTTTTTGCAGGATGAAAGCGAGAGTCAAAAATGCCCTGGGAAAATAAGAGAATTGATCCCTGGATTCCAATTTTAGTTTGTTTACTCATGTCTGTGGGTTTGATAGCGATAAAAAGCTCAACGAGAGACATCAGCGGCGCATTTGTAATGAAACAGATGATCTGGGACCTCATAGGAGTTTCATTTCTTTTCCTTGCTGTTTTTGTGAGAGAGAGAGATATTGACAGGTCTCTGTGGATGGTTTATGGCGTTACCATTTTTCTTCTTTCAGCGGTGCTCTATTGGGGAGTTTCAACGACGGGATCTCGGAGATGGTTCGATCTTGGAGTTGGGTATTTTCAGCCATCTGAACTGGCTAAGTTGGCTGTCATTTTGATAAGTGCACGACTCTTGTCTAAAGGAACGCGCCGGGTTTTTTGGGTTTCTTTCCTTTTCGTCGCTCCCGTCATCTTCTTGATCTTGCTCGAACCAGATTTTGGCACGGCCTTTTTGGTGGGAATGACTTGGTTTGTTATGTCCATCACATCTCCCGTTCCATGGAGGTCTATAGTCATAGTGTTGTTGATCATCGCCATTCTTTTGCCATTTGGATATTTCTTTGTTCTCAAAGATTATCAAAGGGAGAGATTGATGTCTTTCCTTTATCCAGAAAGGTATTCACAGAGTGGCGCATACAACGTTTTACAGTCGATACATGCAATAGGTTCCGGAGGTCTTTTTGGAAGGGGATATTTGAGAGGTCCGGCAACATTGAAAGGATACGTTCCAAAGAAGCACACAGATTTTATATTGTCAGTTGTAGGTGAGGAATTTGGGTTTGCAGGAGTTGCTACTCTGATATTTCTCTTTGTACTTCTCATTTATAGGATACAGAGATCTGTTAGACGCGCCAAGAATCTTTTTTGGGAGCTTGTGTGTGTCGGAGTTGCCACTGTGCTGGCTTTTCACATCTTTGAAAATATGGCGATGACAATGGGGCTTGCTCCTGTTACGGGAATTCCTTTGCCTTTTGTGAGTTACGGTGGCTCATCCACTCTCATGTTTTGTGTGATGTTAGGACTTGTGATGAAAGCGAACGCGATAGGAAAGACTGGGAAAGAGGTGAAAGGAGGGTAACTGTGGCTATCACAAGGAAAAAAGGAGAATTCTGGGTGGCTTTTATTTTGTTCTTCCTGATAATAGCGATGATAGGAAGTATTATTCTTTCGATTGTCTCTTTTGTCTATTACACAAAGCAAAAAGACAACATGGAAAAAATAAGTGCAAATTTAGAAAAGAAGCTGTCAGAACTTGGAGAAAGAGTGGCTCGCGTCGAGAACCTTGTTGGGCCAAATTCTGTGATAGACAAGTACATAACATCGGCGAACTTCTTGATGAATACCTCTGTTGATCTGGAAAAAGTTGTGGAAGAAATTTTTGATGATCCAACAACAGGTTATTTAAGGCTTTTTGTTGTTGGAAACGAGAGTGTGTGGATTACTATTAAAAAAGGAGATAGCACGTATTTTTCGAAAGAGCTCAAGCCGGGATTGGCACCGTATAAGCTGTACTATTTCAAAGAGCCAAATATACAGACCAAGTACTCAATGCAAATTCCCTCCGATTCAACGATTGTGATCGGTAAGCCGGGTTACGTTTATTTTCTCGTTTACGGAGTTGGAACATCGAAACATCCGACAAAGGTTGTTCAGTGGAAAGAATCCCGAATTGACAATCTTGCTAAAGACTTTTCCCTATACATACCAAAATGAAAAAGGGACCCGAAGGTCCCTTAACAGCTTTGTTCCATCCAAGGGGGGATAGGGGGGTCGCTGTCCAATAGAGATGTTAACTGGGTAGTGTTACGTTACAATTAATCAACTCTGAAAACACTCGAACGTTATGGTTTACGTTCTGTTGAGGAGGTGTTGGATCTGAAAGGTAAGATTGTAGCCAAAAAGAAATTGGCATCTCAAATTTATGATTTTACTATTCACCATCCGTACATTTCGCGACATGCAAAACCAGGTCAGTTCGTTGTGATAAGGCTTTCTGAGCAGGGTGAGAGAATACCTTTGACCATTGCTGGCACTGATGGTAACAGTTTCAGAATGGTAGTCAAAGCTGTTGGAAAGACAACTTACCAACTTTGTCTTCTTCAGGAAGGAGACGAAATTATAGACATAGTCGGTCCCTTGGGAAAACCGAGCGAAATACGTGAGTATGGCAATGTGCTGCTGATAGGTGGTGGAGTCGGCATCGCAACTCTAATGCCAATAGCTAAAGCTCTGAAATCTTTTCAGAATACAGTTATCGCTGTACTCGGTGGTCGGAGTAAGGAACAGGTTATCATGCTCGATGAGTTTAAGAAAATTGTTGACGAAGTTGTCGTGACGACCGATGATGGATCGTTGGGAATAAAAGGTGTTGTCACTGATGCTGTGGGCGAGCTTTCGAGCAGATACAAGTTCGATCAAGCTTGGGCTGTAGGGCCAACGGTAATGATGAAATTTTGCAGTATGAAAGCCAAAGAGTTAAAAATACCACTTTTAGTGTCTTTGAATCCTATAATGGTAGATGGAACGGGCATGTGTGGCGCATGCCGAGTAACGGTTGGTGATGAAATCAAATTCGCGTGCGTGGATGGACCTGAGTTTGATGGAACAAGAGTTGACTGGGATGAGCTACTCAAGCGCTTAAGTCAATACAGAGAAGAAGAAAAGGTGAGCATGGAGCTTTTTCAAAAGAAAGTGGGTGATCTTTCGTGGCTCTGAAATCATCTAAACATAAGATACCGATGCCTGAGCAGCCAGTTGATGTGAGAATAAGGAATTTCGATGAAGTTGCCCTTGGGTACAGTGCCGAGCAAGCCGTTCAAGAATCACTCAGGTGCCTTCAATGTCCCACACATCCGTGTGTGGACGGTTGTCCCGTTGGCATTGATATTCCGGGTTTTATCAAGAAGATTCGTGAGAGAGATTTCGAAGCTGCGGCCACGATTTTGAAGCGTTACAACAGCCTACCAGCTGTTTGTGGCAGGGTTTGCCCTCAAGAAGTGCAGTGTGAAGCGAGGTGTGTTGTTGGAAAAGCTCCAGGGCGCGAACCCGTGGCAATTGGGCGCCTTGAACGTTTTGTAGCTGATTGGGAAGCAGAAAATATGTCCAGCAAGGAGGTCCGTATTACCAGAAAACGAACCAAGAAGGTGGCGATAATAGGTTCAGGTCCCGCGGGTTTGACAGCGGCCGCGGATCTTGCAAAAATGGGTTACAGTGTAACTCTTTTTGAAACTCTTCACAAACCTGGTGGCGTTCTTGTCTACGGAATACC
>QNAO01000072.1 GCA_003641785.1 Thermotogae bacterium | reverse complement strand
CTCGAAAAATTCTATCAAGACACGTGTCTGTACGAGCAGAAGTATATTTTTGATGAGGCAAAAACAGTGAAAGATCTGATAGAAGATTTTGTATCGAAAGTCAGGGAAAACGTAAGAGTAACCAGATTTGTCAGAATGGAAGTTGGAATCGAATGAGAAAGAGGTAGGAACTCCTTTCTTCTTTTTTCTTCAATTGTTGTGGCTATTTTCTATTCTTAATTGCGGCGCTGTATAATTTTTTTAGGTAGGCATTTTTGAAGGGGATGAAGACTTGACCTCTGAAATGCTCTTATCTCTTATCATTTTTGTCACGGCCTACGCTTTTCTTGTCACAGAAAAGATTCACAGGACAATTGTCGCTCTTCTGGGCGCAACTGCTATGGTCGTCTTTGGAATATTCAATGATCTCACCAAGATATATACTGAATACATAGATTTCAACACGATTTTCTTGCTTATCGGTATGATGACATTTGTCAGTGTTATAAAAAAGAGTGGATTGTTTGAATTCTTGGGTTTGGAAGCTTTAAAGCTTTCAAAAGGAAGTGTGCTGAAGCTTTATGTTTATTTCATGACGATAGTAGCTCTGAGCTCTGCAGTTCTGGACAACGTCACAACCATTCTTGTTATACTTCCAATTACCTTAGCAGTGTCTGATACAGCTGGTGTCAATCCTGTTCCATTTGTTTTAGGGGAAATATTCGCTTCTAATATAGGCGGAGCGGCCACGCTAATTGGTGATCCACCAAACATCATGATAGGTTCGGCTGCAGATCTTCATTTCATCGATTTTGTTGTCAATCTTGGTCCTGTACTTCTTGTCATTTTCGGATTGGTGAACCTTTTCCTTATCTTTGTGTTTAGAAAAACGTTGACAAAAAAGATTGACAGTGAACTGTTGTTGCAAACCGAAAGCGCGATAACAAACAAGAAGCATTTCTACATTTCGATTGCGTTGCTCTGTATTGCGGTAGTGCTTTTCATTCTTCAGAAATCTCTTGGCATCGAAAGTTCGTTTATCGCGCTCATGATCGCTTCCATAGCGATGCTGCTGATAAGACCAAAAGAGGTGGAAAAAACGCTGGAGGAAATTGAGTGGTCCACCATACTCTTTTTTGTTGGATTGTTTATCATGGTTGGAGCCCTCGAAGAGACGGGTTTTCTTGAATATCTTGCCAAGCATATACTTGCACTCTCTCGTGGCTCATTCCAACTCGCGAAAGTTTTCGTGGTCAACGTTTCCGGATTTGCGTCAGCTTTTGTAGACAATATTCCATATACTGCAACTATGATCCCTGTTATAGAGTCCATGCAGAAGTTGGATCCACAGACGTTTGGAAATCTTGAGCCAATGTGGTGGGCTCTATCTCTGGGAGCTTGCCTTGGAGGCAATGGCACCGCCATCGGTGCCTCCGCGAACGTTATTGGACTTGCACTTCTTAAAAAATATTACAATAAGCAAATCAGCTTTCTTCAATTTTTTAAATATGGAATAGTGGTTCTCTTCATAAGTTTAGCAGTTTCCACGGCCTTTTTGGTATTCTTTTTCTGAATCTTTCCGTGTTTCTACTATTTGCTCTGATCAACTATCCTTATAGCTTGATCCGCTTTACGTATTTAGGATCACCCCTCACGTAAAGTCATGTTGCTGACATAATCCCTGCTCAAAAGGTAATTGTCAAGAGCCTGTTCCAAGAACATAATAGGCAGGATGTCTTCAGGGAGACGAGGCAGTGGGATATCATCGGTAAGAAAAGGCAGCACACCGGCGATATCACCAAACAGTTGAAGGATAGATGCCTTGTGCTCTTTTAAGTATCTCTCTTCAACGGAGGTTTCAATTCTCACAAGTCCCTTCATTCCTTCCCGATCAATTAGCTTCACGTAAGATATCACTCGGACAAAATCCCTTCCCATTTTGACAGCACGGCAATGAGAACGTTCCCCCGCCTTCATTGACCCATACTTGATGAAAGTTTCTGGATCTACGTACGATATGTGAACGTTTTTGACCAGACCAACGGGACCCACTGTGGGTTCAAACGCCGGTGTTGTGAAGTCTATACCGCCATCCTTTATGATCAATTCTCCCTGTTGAATTCTTCTTTCCACTTCTTGTCGTTCCAGATGCTGCATTTCACTGTCAAGTGCCGATTTTGGAGTCTTTCCCACTACTACCTCGCATACTAAGGACCCAACTTTTACCAAGTCTGAGGGATTCAAACCAAATCGATCCGCCGTTTCCTGTGACATGGCGAGCAGTGTTTTAATAACAGGTGGGTTTTTCGTAGAGAACAGTAAAGAGCATCCACCTTTTTCAGACCATTTTGCAGAGCCAGTCGCAATTTGGGCAACGATCATTGTGAATCCGAAAACGTTTATGGAGATATGTGATCTTCTACGGCTGTCAACAAAGATGATTTCAGAAATGGGATTAATCCTCGTGGGCAGAGTCTCTTCTATTGCCCTTGATGATAGCTTCCAATCTATATCTTCCGGGGTGAAATACGTTTCATCCTGAAGTCTAAGGAATCTTGGATGAAGCTTTTTAATTACCTCAAAAAGATCTTTCATAAGTTGAGCTCCTTTAACACATTTCCGTGCAGATCCCGAATTGAAAAACAGAGCTTGTTATTTTCGAATTGCAAAGTGGCAAATGTCGCTTCTGAAGAGTTCTTTGGTAATGATAAGCTTCCTGGGTTAACCATTATCTTGCCGCTGAGTGATTCCAGTCTTGGTACGTGGCTGTGTCCATAGATCAGGATATCTGCGCAGTGTTTTAAAAGTAAGCCGATTCGATCTTTGTCGTTTCGAAGTTCATCACCGTGAACAAATACTGCTTTGTGCTTTCCAAAGGTACATATGGAAATTCTTGGCATCTCTCCTGACTCAAGAACGACCAAATCAACGTCTGCATCACAATTTCCTCTTACATACGAAATAGGTTCAGATTTCAAAAGTTTGGCAAGAAGAGCCGGGTTATAACCTTCTGGTAATGGATTTCTTGGTCCATGGTAAAGCACATCACCTACGTGGTAAATCGCGTCGTACTCGATATTCATCTTTTTCACCATATTCCACGCTGTGACCGAGCCATGAGTATCTGACAAAATTAGAGCTTTGAAAGCTATCATCTCCTTTTGATCAGCGCCTTCTCAAGATAATAGAACTACTGAAAAGAGCTATCGCAAACATGACCAAAGCCGCTAAAATGACAAACGTGAACTCGTGCACTGGACTAACCCCGTAGATCTCCTGCTTTCTCACAGCGAGATTTGCAAGGAAGAGTGGAGATATACTGGAGAGTTTCTTCAAAAAGTCTGGGAGCGCGGAAATTGGCACGATCACTCCACTTAGGAAGAACGATAGCACGACAAGACCTGTTCCAGCAATACTTCCTACCTTAATGTTTGGTGCGCATGAAGAAACAAATAAGCCCAACGAGGAATGAAAAACCGCACTGGCAGAGCTTAGAATCAACAACGTTAGAAGAGGAACTTTGACTCCGAAGAGGAGAAGCAGGACATAAGCTCCCAGAGATTCTATGATGCCAATTAAGGAAAGTGCTATAACTTTGCCAGATATGTACTCCAGAGCCGATAGATTCATATGTGTGTATTGTTCCAAGAGGCCGATTTCCCTGTCCTCAACGGTGTTGTTAACACCTATCGCGAGTACGATGACAGCGGCTGAGAGAAAGAGAGTAACAGGAGCTATTAGAGAGCTGATACTCAAGACTTCCTCGTTTTCCTTCATGATGAGTCTGGGAGCGGGATAACCTTGACCTGCAAACAAATAGCCGAGTACCTTTGGATTGAAAAATGGACTTCCCTCCAAGTCTTCAAACATTGAGTTGAAAACCTGATAGATCGTTGCCGATAGTTGAATGTCAACAGGGCTTGGTACGAATCCAATTTCTGTTCTCTTTGCATCGTAGAGATCGCTGGAGAAATTCCTCGGTATTATTACGACAGCGTGGTAACGTCCTTCAAGGAGTTCATCCTTATAGTTTGAATCGACATCGAAAAGGGTTTGTCCCTTGAATAAAGACATCACAATTCCAACTGTGAATCTTGACAGGGGATCTTTGTCCAGATTCAGAACACCGAGCTTTATGTTGGATAAATTGAAGCTGTTGAAAAACAAGAGGCTTATCACCACAACCACCAAGGGTATGAGAAACATTAAAATCGCTGAGGAGGGCCTTTTAACCATCCTCTTGATTTCGAAGCCAGCGAACGCGATGAATCTCAAATTAGGTCCCTCACTTGACTTAAATGTGATAAAATACTTTTCCAAACATCCTCTGTGTTCTTGGAACCGTCGATTACAATGATCCTATTTGGCTCCTCATGAGCCATTTTCAAGTATGCCTGTCTGACAGTCTCGAGAAAAGCCGTTCCCTCACATTCGATTCTGTCTGCAAAAGGCTTTCTTTGATAAAAGGCCGAAACAGGGATATCTATGTAAAAGGTAATATCTGGTTTTATGTTTTCAGTTGCAAATGAATTGAGCTTTTTAACTTCTTCCACACCTATCTTTCTGCCGGCTCCTTGATAAGCCACGCTCGAATCAATGAACCTGTCGGCAATGACCACCTTGCCTTCTTTCAAAGCGGGTAGTATCTTTTCATGAACGAGCTGTGCTCTACTGGCAAGGAACAGCAACAGCTCTGCCTTACCGGTAATGGCAAACTTTGAGTGTAGCAATACTTCGCGAATGGTTTCACCAATTTCAGTTCCTCCTGGTTCTCGCACGACAATATATGTTTTCCCGATGCTATCCAGGTATTTTTCAAGATAGGAAATCTGTGTGCCTTTTCCGCAACCGTCTATTCCTTCAAATGATATGAACATGTTCTTCCTCCTCATGCGATAGCAGAACTATATTAACATCGTGCATACGAACAAATTCACAGTGCAATTTCGAATGATTTGAAGCCTTTCGAAGTTGCTTCTTTGATGTTTGCATTCACAACCACTGCACTGATGGGTCCCCGAACCACCTCTTTGACAAAACTGCTGACATTTACTTCAGAACCTTCCGCGTGGATTTCAACTGATCCATCAGGAAGATTTTTCACGTATCCCTTCACGCCGAAACGAAGAGCCAAGCGATATGCAAAGTATCTGTAACCGACCCCTTGAACATGTCCTTCAATTCTGATTAGGCGAGCAATCACAATTCTATCTCCTCATGCGAAAGTCTTTCACAGATTCCCTCCGAATAGGCTTTGGCTCGGATAGTCATTGTTTCACCACCCACATGGTGACCTTCTCCCATCCTCTTAAGGGAATGAGCTTCCTCCTTCATTGAAGCAAGCTCACATGAATATGTGGGTTTGAGACCAATATCCATCCGTGCAGCGGCTCCCTTCTCCAGAAGCTTAACTTCGGGTCGGTCCAACCCTACGAAATATTGTTCACTAAGCTCTAACCCTTTCTTTAAGACGACTAAAGCTGCGTTTAAATCCCTATCACAAACCCAGCCACAATCACATCTCATCGCTCTGTCTGAAAACGAAAGCTTATGCACCTTACCACTCTTTACCCTTGAAAGCTTTCTGTGCAACTT